>CAYPQR010000012.1:0-20489 GCA_964412865.1 uncultured Intrasporangiaceae bacterium | reverse complement strand
GTCACGAGAGGGGGTGTCCTTGCAAAGTCAGGTTTCCGAGACTGAGTTGTCGCCACTGACAGATCAGTTGGAATGTCGCCACGCCGGTGACAGATCGATGGGAAAGTGACAACTTGTCCCGGAACCTACACCGCATCCGGGACGGTTTGGGTTCCGTCACCCCTCGGCGTAGATTACTTAGTGAACGTGAACTAACCAGTTATCAGGAGACCACGTGTCGAGATCCCCCCAGGCGAGCGTCCGGATGCAGGAGCGCGCCGATCGGGCCGCGCGCGCCACGGCGAGCCCGCACTACAAGTGGATCGTGTTGTCCAACACCACCCTCGGTGTGCTCATGGCCACGATCAACATGTCGATCCTTCTCATCGCACTGCCGGACATCTTCCGCGGCCTCGGGGTCAATCCGCTGACGCCCGGCAACACCAGCCTGCTGCTCTGGCTGATCATGGGCTACATGGTCGTGACCGCCGTCCTGGTGGTCAGTCTCGGCCGGCTCGGCGACATGTTCGGCCGGGTCCGCATGTACAACGCCGGCTTCGCGATCTTCACGATCTTCTCGATCCTGCTGTCGATCACCTGGATGGGCGGCACCGCGGGCGCACTGTGGCTGATCATCATGCGTGTCGCCCAGGGCGTCGGCGGGGCGATGCTGATGGCCAACTCGAGCGCGATCATCACCGACGCGTTCCCGGTCGACCAGCGCGGGCTGGGGCTGGGCCTCAACCAGGTGGCCGGCATCGCCGGTTCCTTCATCGGTCTGGTCATCGGCGGCCTGCTCGCCCCCATCGAATGGCATCTGGTGTTCCTGGTCTCCGTGCCGATCGGTCTGTTCGGCACCGTGTGGGCCTACCTGAAGCTGCACGACACGGGGGTGCGCAGGCACGCCGATGTGGACTGGTGGGGCAACATCACCTTCGCGATCGGCCTGATCGCCGTCCTCGTCGGCATCACCTACGGCATCCAGCCGTATGGCGGCCACACGATGGGCTGGACCAACCCGTGGGTGCTCGCGGCCCTGATCGGCGGCGGCATCGTCCTCGTGATCTTCTGCGTCATCGAGACCCGGGTCGCGCAGCCGATGTTCCACCTGGGCCTGTTCAGGATCCGCGCCTTCGCCGCGGGAAACCTCGCGGGTCTGCTCAGCGCCCTCGGCCGTGGCGGTCTGATGTTCATCCTGATCATCTGGTTGCAGGGCATCTGGCTTCCGCAGCGCGGTTACAGCTTCGAATCGACCCCGCTGTGGGCCGGCATCTACATGCTGCCGCTCACCGTCGGATTCCTGATCGCCGGCCCGACCTCGGGCTGGCTGTCCGACCGGTTCGGCGCGCGCACGTTCGCCACCGGCGGCATGCTCATCGCCGCCGCCAGCTTCGTGTGGCTGCTGGTGCTCCCGGTCAACTTCGACTACCCGTGGTTCGCGCTCGCCCTGCTGATCAACGGCATCGGCATGGGGCTGTTCGCGGCCCCCAACCGGGCCGGCATCATGAACAGCCTCCCCGCCCATCAGCGCGGAGTCGGTTCGGGCATGAGCTACACCTTCCAGAACGCCGCAATGGTGTTGTCGATCGGCATCTTCTTCTCGCTGATGATCGTCGGGCTGGCCAGTTCGCTGCCGCACACCCTCTTCCACGGCCTGACCGCGCAAGGCGTCCCCGCGGCCGACGCCCACCGGATCGCGTCGCTGCCACCGGTCGGCGTCCTGTTCGCCTCACTGCTCGGATACAACCCGGTGCAGACCCTGCTCGGGTCGCACGTCCTGCACCAGTTGCCCGCCGCGAACGCCCATTATCTGACCGGACACACCTTCTTCCCGTCGCTGATCTCGGGCCCCTTCGCCGACGGCCTCGGCGTCGCGTTCGCCTTCGCCATCGCGGCCTGTGTCATCGCCGGCATCGCGTCGTCGCTGCGCGGCGGCAAGTACGTCCATGTCGAATCCGATCGGACCACCGCGGAGGGGTCCGACGACGGCAGCCGTGAGACCGTGGATGCCGTCATACCCGGCGATGCCGAGGACATCGCCGGACTGGAGCCGCGGGATGACGAGAGGGCGAGTTCGCATGCCGACAACAACAGCAGATGAACTGCCGGGCCACCTGCGCGCCGCCATCAACCGCCTCGCGTTCCACCTGCGCGCCCCCGCCACGGACCGCGGGCTGACACCGAGCCGGCTGAGCGTGCTGCTCTACCTGAGCAAGTTCGGCCCGCAACGCCCCGGCGAGCTCGCGGCCACGATCGGCATCCGGCCGGCCAGCATGACCCGACTCGCCGAGGCTCTCGAAGACGGTGACTGGGCCACCCGCACGGCAGACCCCGACGACCGGCGCGCCTGCCTGCTCAGTCTCACCGAGCACGGTGAGCAGGCGCTTCGCGAGTGGCGCAGCGAGGGCACCACCTGGCTCTCCGAGGAGATCGCGACACTCGAGGAGACCGACCGCGAGGCGCTGCGTCGTGCCCTGCCCGTGCTCGAGCGTCTCGCCGACCGGCATCTGGAGCGTTCCGACCGCCGCTCCGACTGAGTGCCGGGCCGTCCGTCGCCCTCAGAACAACTCCCGCCGGGACGCGATCCCGAGCTTGCGCAGGATCGCACGCACGTGGGTCTTCACCGTCGTCATCTCGATCGTGAGGGCTTGGGCGATCTGCCGATTTGTGTTTCTGGCGAGTAGCAGCCTCAGTATTTCGCGCTCGCGGCCGGTGAGGCCGGAATCGTCGATCGCCGATCTGTCGACCTCTTCCCGGCCCGGCCGCCTGACCGGTAGCCAGACGTGATGCCCGGCCAGCACCTCGCGGATGGCCGCCAGCAGGTCGGGCGGCCTCGCCCACTTGCCCACGAGCCCGTCCGCACCGGCGATCATCGCCGCCGCGAGATCCTCGGGCTCGGTGAACGCGGTGTAGATCAGCGTGCTCGCCCGCGAACGATCTCGCAGATGGCGGCACAGCTCGACACCGGCGGCGCGGTCGCCCTGCAGGCGCATCGGCAAGACGACCAGATCAGGACGCTGACGACCTGCCACCGAGCGCGCGCGATCCGCACGCTCGGCCGTGCCGACGACGGCGAGGTCGGGCTCGCCCGCCAGCAGCGCGGACAGCCCGAACAGCGTCATCGGGTGGTCCTCCACCAGAAGGACCCGTCGGGCGTCGGCGATCACGGTGACATTGTGCAGCGCCGATCTCCTCCCGCAGGGATGAGGCACCGTGATACCGCGCCCATCTAGCGTCAAGACATGGGACGAGGACAGGATGTGATCATCGTCGGCGCCGGCGCGATCGGTGCGACCACGGCGTATGAACTGGCGAGGCGCGGGGCGCAGGTGACCGTGCTGGAGCGCGGATCCGGGGTCGGTGCCGGCTGTTCCTACGCGAACGCCGGTGTCATCGCGCCCGACCATGTCGGCCCGCTGGCCACCCCGCCCCTCGTCGCCGAGGGGGCGCACCAGATGTTCACCCGCCCTCCCGCGGTGCGGGTGACCCCGCGGCCGTCGATGGTGCCATGGCTCGCCGGTGTGCTCGCGTCGGCACGCCCGTCGCGGTCGGGCCCCGCAGGCCGGATGCTGCGCGAGCTGGCATTCGACAGCGCGGACCGGCATGCCGCCTACGCCGATGCCGGTCTCAGCACGACCTACCGCCGGACCGGCGCGCTCGAGGTCTATCTCGACAAGACCGGGCACGGTGACCTGGACGACGACAAGGCACGTGCCCTGGCACCGTCGCTGGGGCCCGTCGCCGGTGCACACTGGTCGCCCGACGAGGCGGTCGTCGAGAGCCGCGCATACGTCACCTCGATGCTCGATGCGGCCCGCGATCACGGCGCCCGCATCCGGTTCGGTGTGGCCGTGCGGCACCTGACGCTGAACGACGGGCACGTCACCGGGGTCGTGACGGCGGACCGGAACCTCGGCGCCGGTCGGGTGGTGCTGGCCACCGGTCTGGCGACTCCCGCTCTGGCCTCGGATGCGCGAATCACCCTGCCGATGCGGGGAGGTCGCGGCTACGTGGTGGACCTGCGGGTCGACGGGGCCCCCGACATGCCCATCCGGCTCAAGGAGCGCCGTATGGTCGTCACGCCGTTCGCGGATCGGCTGCGCGTCTGCGGCCTGATGCAGTTCGGCGCCGAGCACAGTCCACTGCGCCCGGGTCGAGTCGAGGCGATGCTCGACGTCCTGCGCCGTGCCCTGCCCGGCGTGCGGGTGCACGAGGTCATGGACACCTGGGTGGGTGAGCGGCCATGCACCCGCGACGGCGTGCCCGTCATCGGTGCGAGCCGGCGTGCTCCGGGGCTGACCATCGCGGCGGGACACGGGATGTGGGGTCTGATCCTCGCGCCGGTGACGGCCGAACTCGTCGCGGCCCAGGTGCTCGATGGCAAGGCACCGCAGGGAGCCGATCGCCTGTCACCGGACCGGTTCCGATCAGGCCTGGGTGGTGTTGCCGGGCGGTAGCACCCCGACGTCGGCGCGGCGTGCCAGCGTGGCCGCCGCCCGGTGCACCGCGCCCTGCGGCATCGTCGGGACGATGCCGTCCAGGAAGCCATAACGGCGCCGGACCGCAAGGTCGTATGGTGCGCGCGATCTGCTGTCACGGACGTCGTGCCACCAGCGCGCGATGTCGCCCCACCCGGGTGCGGCCAGTGAACCGCCGAACTGCTGCACCGCCAGCGAGGAGCACAGCGTCGCGAAGGCAACGCGTTCGGGCAACGGCCACTGCGCCAGGGTCCCGAGAACGAGCGCTGCGGCGAAGACGTCGCCACATCCGGTGGCATCGAGCGCAGGAACCCGCAGTGCGGGCACGCTGACCTCCTCACCGGTGGCGCTGTCGATCGCGAGTGCGCCGTGCGGACCGTTGGTGACCACGGCCAGCGGCACACGATCGGCGATGGCATACAACGCGTCCTGAGGTGTATCGGTGCGCGAATAGGCCATGGCCTCCGCAGCATTCGGCGTGAAGGCATAGCAGCATTCGAGGTGGTCGAGCGTCTCGTGTCGCCATCTGCCCGATGTGTCCCATCCGAGATCGGCGAAGACGAGCGTCCCGTTGTCGTGCGATGCACGCAACCATTGCGCGCCCTCGGGCCTGCCGAGCTCGGTGCTGCCCAGATCGGCGATGACGGCGCGGGCCGGGGGAGGGGCGAGCACCGGATGCTCGTCGTAGTCGCGCGGCAGGTGGGAGTGGGTGATCATCGAACGGTCGCCGTCGATGGCATACGACACGGTGACCGGAGAGTGCCAGCCGTCGTATCGGCGGGAACGGCACAGGTTGACCGACTCCTGGTCCTCCAGAGTCTCCCAGCAGAAGTCGGCGTAGCTGTCCATCGCGAAGGCCGCGGCGAGGGTGGTGCGCAGCCCGAGCCGGCTCGCGGCCACCGCGAGGTTGGCGATACCGCCCGGGCACGAACCCATCCCCGACGCCGCCACCTCGGTGCCGCCGGACGGCACATCATCCAGTCCGGTGAAGATGATGTCGAGGAAGACGGTGCCCCACAGGGCGACATCGAAACGCGGATCGTCGTCACCGCGCTCCGCGGCGAGCGGGTCGTATGCGGAGCAGGACATCGGCGCACCTCCTTTGGGGCCACCTCGGGCCGGCGCGGCTGCCAGACTGGAGCCGAACTGACCACACCATCATGACAGCGAAGGGCCGATCCGTGATGCAGACGACACTTCTCGGTGGTGGCGGCTTCCGCACACCCCTCGTCTACGCGGCCCTTCGGGAGCATGGTGTGGGACGGGTCGTTCTGCACGACACGGACGGCAAACGACTCGATGTCGTGGAGCACGTGATCGACGGAATGCGCCGCGAGAGAGGCGGTCCCGAGGTCCGCACGACCACCGATCTCGACGATGCGCTGACGGATGCCGATTTCGTGTTCGTCGCGATCCGGGTCGGCGGCGCGACGGGTCGGGTCATCGATGAACGAGTGGCCATCGAGCACGGCGTGCTCGGGCAGGAGACGACCGGTGCCGGTGGCGTCGCCTACGGACTGCGCACCGTGCCCGTGGCCGTCGGGATCGCCGAACGGGTGCGGGCCATCTGCCCCGACGCATGGGTCATCAATTTCACCAATCCCGCCGGCCTGATCACCGAGGCGATGCAGGCCGTGCTGGGCAACCGCGTCATCGGCATCTGCGACTCACCCGCCGGGCTGGTGCGGCGCATGGCCCAGGCAGCCGGCGCCGGCGGGGCGTCGCGCGTCGAGGCCGACTACGCGGGCCTGAATCACCTGGGATGGCTGACCGGTCTGCGCGTCGACGGCACCGACGTGTTGCCGGACCTGTTGCATCATCCTTCCCGGCTCGCGCGGACCGAGGAGGGCCGACTGTTCGGCACCGAGTGGTTGCAGGATCTTCGGATGATCCCCAACGAATATCTCTACTACTTCTACTTCACTCGCGACGTGCTCGCCTCCTCACCGGAGCGGGAGACCCGCGGCGAGTTCATCCGGCGCAGGCAGGCCGACTTCTATGCGGCCGCGGCGCAAAGACCCGACGACGCCCTGGATTCGTGGCGCGCCACTCGCGACGAACGGGACCGGACCTACTTCGCGGAAGGCCGCACCGACGGAGCAGCCAGGGACCCGCGTGACGCGCAGGCCGGCGGCTACGAACACGTCGCGGTCGCGGTGATGGACGCACTCAGCGGCACGGCCGCAGCCGACGCGATCGTCAACGTCCGGGGGAGAGGCGCTTTACCCTGGCTGCCCGACTCGGCCGTCGTCGAAATCCCTTGCCGCATCGACGCGTCGGGCGCAACACCACACGTGGTCGGCCCGCTGCGCGGCCACGCTGCGGGCCTGGTGCAACAGATCAAACAGGTCGAGACCCTGACGATCGACGCGGCCGTGCAGCAGTCCCGGCGTCTGGCCGTGGAGGCCCTCGCGCTGCACCCGCTGGTGGACTCGCTCACCGTCGCGAAGGAACTGCTGACCTCCTACGCGCGCCGTGCGCCGGAGCTGGCCGCGTTCGCCTGATCAGGAGTTCGCCTCCGCCTCCTCGAGGCCGATCACGTGCATCACGGCGTTGATGAGCGCCAGGTGCGTGAACGCCTGCGGGAAGTTGCCCAGGTGGCGCCCGGAGTGGCTGTCGATCTCCTCGGCATACAACTCCAGCGGGCCGGCGAGCGACAGCAGTTTGGCGCAGAGCGCGCGAGCCCGCGAGCCCTCTCCGATCTCGCAGAGGGCCGAGACCAGCCAGAACGAACAGATCGTGAACGAGCCCTCCTCCCCGGCGAATCCGTCGTCGGTCTCGTCCGTGCGATAGCGCAGCACCAGGCCGTCCTCGGTGAGCTCGTCGGCGATTGCCAGGACGGTGTTCCTGATGCGCGGATCGTCGGGAGGCAGGAACCGCAGCAGCGGTGCCAGCAGCAGGGACGCGTCGAGTGCGTCCGTGTCGTAGTGCTGTGTGAAGACCCCGTCGCTGCGCAGACCGTGCGCGAGGATGTCCTCCTTGATCTCCTCGGCCGCGTGCGCCCACTCCGCGGACTCCGCGTCCTGACCGATCATGCTGGCGAGCCTCGCTCCGCGGTCGACCGCGACCCAGCACATGATCTTGGACGAGGTGAAGTGCTGCGCCGGCCCTCGCACCTCCCAGATGCCTGCATCCGGTTCGCGCCAGTGCTTCAGCGCCGCACCGACCTGTTTGCCCAGGATGGGCCAGATCCGGCTGTCGACGTGATCGGCCGCCTTCGCGTGCAGGTAGACGGAATCGAGCAGGGCGCCCCACACGTCGTGCTGCCGCTGACTGAACGCGGCATTGCCGATGCGCACCGGGCGCGAATCGGCATACCCCTCGAGATGGTCGAGCGTCGACTCGGTGAGATCCTTGCGCCCGTCGATGCCGTACATGATCTGCAGATCGCCGTCGGCCGACTCGGCGACATCGGCGATGAACGAGAAGAAATCGACCGCCTCCCAGTCGAATCCGAGCGAATACAGACCCCACAGGGCGAATGTCGCGTCACGGATCCAGGCGAACCGGTAGTCGTAATTGCGCCCGCCGCCCACGGTTTCGGGTAGGGACGTCGTCGACGCGGCAGCAATCGCCCCGGTCGGGGCGTAGGTCAGCCCTTTCAGGGTCAGCGCGCTGCGCTGCAGGTAGCTGCGCCACGGGTGATCCGGGAACCGGCCGCGGCCGAGCCAGTGCTGCCAATGGTGGGCGGTCCACACCAGACGCTTGTAGGCGTCGTCGTAGCTCTGCGGCGGTTCGTTGTTCTCGCCCCAGGACAATGCGACGAATCGCAGATCGCCCTCCTTCAGCAGAGTGCGCGCTCCGGCACGGCTGCCCTCGAACCCGAGCCGCAGATCGGTCGTGAGCTTCAGGGTGAGGTCGCATCCCGGCGCGGTCGCGACACCCTGGTGGTAGACCTTGTCGGTGTAGTCCCAGAAGACCGCGGACCGGCCGTAGTCGAGGACCGGTTCGCACTCGAGCACGGTCTGCACCTCGCCAGACACGCACCGGATCGTCCGCAGCAGAATGTGCTCCGCGTCGTAATCGGTCGGTATGCGCCGCAGCGTCTGATCCAGTTCGTGCTCGTGACGCCAGGGGCCGATCACGAGCAGGTCGCGCACGATGATCCATCCGGTCGGCGTGCCCCAGCTGGTCTCGAGGACCATCGTTCCCGGAAGGTAGCGGCGGGCCACCGGCACGGCGGCGTCCGACGGAGCCAGGCTGAACCGTCCGGCGTGGCGGCCGAGCAACTCGCCGAAGACGCTCGGCCCGTCCATCCGGGGAGCGCACATCCAGTCGATCGACCCGCCCGGCGACACCAGGGCGGTGACCTCGCCGTCCGAAAGGAATCCGTAGTCCCCGATGGGGACTGCACGGGGGCCTCCCACCGGGTCGTGCCGGCTCTCGGGATCCGTCGTGACGCTCATCCCCACAGCGTGGCAGGGGGCGCCTCATGGGACAAGACCCGCCACTCGAGCCCCAGGGACCCCACCACCTCCACCACAGCGGACTTATTTTATAAACCATTTCTCTCCCAAATTATGGTCAAGAAATAGTAAAGAGCAGTACTGTGTGGGGCATTGCCTGAGCCGGACGGTTCCCGACAGTAACGCCGCTGTGCGGGGGCCACCAAGGGAGGAAGACATGGCTTGGTCGTCGATGCGTGGCAGGCCCAGGGACCTGCCGATCGATCACACACCACTGAGGGGGGCACGAGTCGACACCCGCGCCCGAATCGCCTGGCTGCTGCGCGTCAGCCGCATGGCGTCGCCACGGGGAGGGACCGGCGCCGAGTTCAGCCGGAAACTCCGCGAGAGCGGCCTGCCCATCGGCGCGTCGGCGCTCAGCCGGCGAGAGCATGGCCAGGAGGAGATCTCCGGGGCGATGATCTCGGCATACGAAACCGTGCTGGGCCTGCCCGAGGGCCACCTGCGCGGGGTGTGCGACTCACTGCGCCGTCAGTGGAACGTCCGCACCGGGGAGCGGGTCGTGCCGCCCAGCCGCACGCAGATCGCGGCGTCGCTGCGACGCATCGACGGTCGCATCGAGCGTGGTGCTGCCTCCGGCGCCGACTGGCTCGAACTCTCCCGAGTGCTCGTCGAACCCGGGGGAGCCGTCCTGCCCCCATCGGTGCTCGGATGCTGGGTCCGCACGCTCCTGCGCGAGATGCTGCGTTCCGTCGGCGGTGCGTACGTCGGACGGGTCGAGGCCCTCGCGGGCCTGATGTCCGACCCGGTCACGCGGCGAACGGTCGTCGATGCCGCGCTCGAGGTGATCCGCGAGCCCGGCGCCGCATGTCTCGTGGACGCGGTGACGGTGCTCGGCGAGTCCAGCGCGGACGACTCGGTCAGTCAGCTGATCGACCTCCTGCTCCACGGGAAGGGCACCGTGCGCATCGCAGCCGCGCGCGCCCTCCTGCAGCCGATCGTCACCGGCGACCTCACGGTGCAGCAGATCAATGCCGTCGAGCGCGCGATCATCACGATCGTCCGCGACGATCCCGACGATGCCGGAGACGCCGCTTTCATGCTGGCGCAGCGAATTTCGCTGCGGATGACCCAGATGGTCGTGACCACGCTGGGCCGAAACCCGGGCGAGAGGCCACCGGGCTCCCACGTGCAGGCGCCGGCTCAACTGGACCGCTATCTGTGCGATGCGGCACGGCACTCGGGTCTGCACGGCGACCAGATGCTCGAACGCCTCGTGCGCGAGGCCCTCACCGACGATTTCCTGGAGCGCCAGCACAGTTCGTCGATGATCCTCATGGTCAGCCCGTTCCGGCGCGTGCTCGGCGACACCGCGATCGATGTCCTGACCTCGGTGCAGGATCCCGCCGCGCGCACCGGCGCCACCAGCCTGTTGAGCTATCTCGCGGCTCCGGAACAGCGCCAGCAGTTCCTCGCGATGCTGCGGCGACCCGACGTCGACCTGCAGCGCACCGCGCTGCGCTGCCTGGCCCACACCGGAGGAGTCCCCTTCGAGATGGACCTCATGCCCTACTTGCGCAATGAGGAACTGGGCCGCGACGCGATGTACTGCGCAGGGATGTCCGCCCACCCGGTGCTGCAGACGGCGGCGTCGTGCGACGAGCTTCCGCAGTCTCTGCGGGAGACCGCCCGCTGGTGGATGGCACTCGGGCCGGTCATCCGCGAGGGTGACTGCATCGCGGACGACGCTCCCGTCGAGTCGGTCGCTCAGGGTGGCGGTCAGACGGCCGTGATGAGCCGCACACCCGCCAAGGGCCGGATCTCCTTGGCTCGGCCCGCAGAAGTGCTGGTCTGAACCGATCCGGGGACGCGTCGCATACTGGAGGTATGGCGCGCAGCAGGATGCCCCACAGCGCCGACCCTTCGAGAGCGGGCGCCTGATGGGACGAGTCACAGACCGCAAGATGATCACTCGGGTCGACCTCGACCGGGGGGTCGTGCGACGGACCGACACGATGGCGGTGGAGGAGCCGCTGGAGTTGCGGGTCGGGGGAGTCTCCTGGACGGTCACGATGCGTACCCCCGGCCACGACGTCGAACTCGCCCACGGGCTGCTGCTCACCGAGGGCGTCATCGTGACGCGTGAGGATGTGCGGCTGGCGCGCTACTGCGCCGACACCGAGACGCTCAACGTCGTCGACATCACGCTGCAGGGCGACGCGGCCGCCACACCGGTGAGTGGCCACCGCAGCCTGGTCATGCACGGCGGATGCGGCCTGTGCGGCAAGACGAGCATCGAGGCGATCGCGGCCGCCCGCGAGCGCGCCGCGGTGGTCGCACACGGCAGCCGTGGCACACCGGTGCCCGTCGAGACACTCGCCGGGCTGCCCGACGGCCTCCGCCGGCAGCAAGCGGTGTTCGAGCGCACCGGCGGGGTGCACGCGGCCGGCCTGTTCACCCGGCAGGGCGACAGCCTGGTGGTGCGCGAGGACATCGGCCGGCACAACGCCGTCGACAAGGTGATCGGCTGGTCGGTCATGCAGGGCGAGGATCGCAGCGATCTCGTGCTGGTCGTGTCGTCGAGGGCGTCGTTCGAGATCGTGCAGAAGGCGGCCATGGCGGGTATCGGGTTCGTCGTGTGCGTCTCGGCACCCTCGAGCCTGGCGGTCGAGGCCGCGTGCGATCTCGGGATCACCCTGGTCGCCTTCACCCGGGGGAGGACGCTGTCGATCTGCAGTCACCCGGAGCAGGTGGTGCTGCCCACACCGGAACACGGAGGTGCTCGCGCGGCGTCACGGTGAGGCACGCCAGCGCGACAGCGGCGAGTGACCTAGCATTCACTGCGTGGACGACGAGCAGGGGATGAGCACCCGCATCTGGACCGTTCCCAACGTTCTGTCCATGCTGCGGCTGCTCGCCGTGCCCGCTTTCGTCATCCTGCTCGTCATCGAGCACGACATCATCGCCCTGGTGATTCTCGTGCTGTCCGGGGTCACCGACTACCTCGACGGCAAGATCGCGCGCCGGTACGGACTGGTGACCCGGCTCGGTCAATTGCTGGACCCCGCGGCCGACCGGCTCTACATCCTGTCGACCCTGTTCGGCCTCGCGTATCGCGCCATCATCCCGTGGTGGCTGGTGGGCGCACTCCTGGCGCGTGAACTCGCTGTCGCCGCCCTGGGCCCCGTCCTGCGCCGGCACCGCCTGCCCATACCGCCGGTCCACTTCATCGGCAAGCTGGCCACCTTCTGCCTGATCTGGGCCTTCCCGCTGATCCTGCTCGGGAACCAGGGCGATGTGCTGCGCGACACCGCCCTGCCCCTCGGGTGGGCCTTCGCATGGTGGGGGCTGGCGCTCTACTGGGTGGCCGGCGCGATGTATGCCTGGCAGGTGCGCGGCATGGTCTCGGTGTGGCGAGCAAGGACGCTCTCATGAGCGCCGACGGCCGGGGTGGCTCGAGCGGCACTGCCACCAAGCGTGACCCGGGCGCGTCGATGTCGCTCATCACCGAGCTGACGTCACACCCCCTGGATCCGGCGTACGAGGCCGCCGCGGCGTCGAGGCAGCGGCGGGGCCAGCCACGGTCCACCAGCCTGCGATCACCCTTCCTGATCGTCGTCTGCGTGCTCATCGGTGTCTGGCTGGCCGCATCGGCGATCGCCCTGCGAGTGCCTCTCGGAGTGGCGGAGCAACGCCATGACCAACTGGTCAGCAGCATCCAGTCGCGCCAGGACAAGATCGACGACAACACGACCACCATCAACCGGCTGCACCAGGAGATCTCCCGCTACCAGCAGCGCGCGCTGAATCGCGCGCACCAGGGCTCGCTGTCCGACCGGCTGGCGAAGCTGGAGGTCATGACGGGCACGGCCGCGGCGTCCGGGCCGGGCCTGACACTCGTCGTCGACGACGCCAAGAGCAGCGATACCGATGCGCAGGGCAACCCGCGCGCGGACAGCGCCGACAGTGGCCGCGTCACCTCGTCCGACATGCAGATCATCGTCAACGGGTTGTGGCAGGCCGGTGCCGAGGCGATCTCGATCAACGGGCAGCGGCTGACCGCCGCCAGCGCGATCCGATTCGCGGGCCAGGCCATCCTGGTCAACTTCCGGCCCCTGGATCCGCCCTATACGATCACTGCGGTCGGGGCAGGGGACACCATGAAGCAGAAATTCGACGACGGCATCGGAGGGGCTTATCTGCAGGGTCTCGTCGACAGCTACGGCATCACCTCGAAGCTCACCACGCACGCCACCGTCCACGTGCCGGCAGGGCCGGCACCGTCGCTGATCTATGCCAAGGTCCCCAAGGAGACGAAGTGATACCTGCCCTCGGACTCGTCGTCGGCCTGGTCATCGGGCTGCTCCTGCACCCTGACGTGCCGCTGTGGCTGCAGCCCTACCTGCCCATCGCGGTCGTCGCGGCGCTGGACGCCGTCTTCGGTGCGGTGCGCGCGGTGCTCGACGGCATCTTCAACGACCGGGTGTTCGTCGTATCCTTCCTGTCCAACGTCGTCGTGGCCGCGCTGATCGTCTTCCTCGGAGACCAGCTCGGCGTCGGATCGCAGCTGTCGACCGGAGTCGTCGTGGTGCTCGGGCTGCGAATCTTCAGCAACATGGCCGCGATCCGCCGACACCTCTTCCACGCATGAAACGCCCCGCAAAGCTGCTGCCTCGCTCGCTGCGCCGCGAGAAGCCGACGGCGTCCGGCGACTCCACCGGCGGGGAGATCGCGCCCGACGCGGCGGATGAGTCGGCCAAGGCTCCTCCGGCCCCGGACGGCGCACCGCAGCGTTCGGGATGGTCACGACTGGCCCGGATGGGCAAGCCCAGGGCGACCCGCGCCAACGTGCTGGCCAGCGTCCTGGCCGTCCTCCTGGGATTCGCGATGGTCACCCAGGTGCACGAGCATCAAAGCTCCGGCCTGGACGATCTCAGCCAGGGCGACCTGATCGCGCTGCTGGACGGCGTCAACCAGCAGTCGCTGCGGCTCGACCAGGAGGCCGCCAAACTGCGCAGGACGCGCGACTCCCTCAAATCGTCGAGCGGTGACAAGGCCGCCATTTCCGCGGCCAAGCAGCGCAAGCAGATCCTCGGCATCCTCGCGGGAACGCTTCCGGCGAAGGGCCCCGGCATCGCCATCACGATCAAGGACCCGAAGCGCGCCGTGGAGCCGGCCGCGATCCTCAACGCCGTCGAGGAACTGCGCGACGCGGGCGCCGAGGCCATACAGGTCGGGGGAGTGCGAGTGGTCGCGAGCACCTGGTTCGGAGCGACCAAGGATCACAAGCTGCTGGTCGACGGCCAGGTCGTGAAACCGCCGTACATCATCCTCGCCATCGGCGACCCGCACACGATGTCGACGGCCATGTCCATCCCGGGCGGCACCGTCGACTCGCTCAAACAGGTGGGCGCCTCTCCCACCGTCACGTCGCTGGATACAGTTGACGTCGACGCGTTGCGCGCATCGAAGATGCCTCGTTACGCTCAGTCGGAAGACTCGGCTGACTGAGGTCGGGTCGCCCCCCGTGTCATCGACGAAGGAGATCCATGAGCGACCTCGAGTACCCCGCGGACCTGCGCTACACCGACGATCACGAGTGGGTCAAGGATCAAGGAGACGGTGTCGTCCGTATCGGGATCACCGCCTTCGCACAGGATGCCCTGGGTGACGTGGTGTATGTCAGTCTGCCCGCGGTCGGAGACTCTCTGTCGGCCGGTGACTCCTGCGGCGAGGTCGAGTCGACCAAGTCCGTGAGCGATCTCTACGCTCCGCTGGCCGGTGAGGTCACGGCCGTCAACGAGCAGCTCGACGGCACACCCGAACTGGTCAACACGGACTGCTACGGCGAGGGGTGGATGTACGAGCTCAAGGTCTCTGACGCCTCGGCGGTGGAGAGCTTGCAGGACGTTCAGACCTACACGTCCTCACTGAACTGACATCGTTCCGGCGACGACGCTCGCCATGATCCCTTAGTGTGGTGGTAATGACTGATCACGGGCAGCCCAGCGACCAGCCGGAGAACGTCTCCGGCGACACCACCGCGCGCATTCCGGCCTATCAGGCCCCTGCGACGCCCGACCAGGCCCCGCAGACGGAGGTCCGGTTGTCCAGCGCCGATCAGGCGACCGTCGACGCGCTGCGTCCCGGCACCGCCTTGCTGATCGTGCTGCGCGGCGCCAACGCCGGTGCGCGGTTCCTGCTCGATGCCGACGAGGTCAGCAGCGGCCGTCATCCGGACAGCGACATCTTCCTCGACGACGTCACGGTCTCTCGGCGTCATGCCGTGTTCCGCCGGACTCCGGACGGATTCGACGTGCAGGACATCGGCTCGCTCAACGGCACCTACGTCAACGGCACGCTGACCGACTCGGCATCGCTGCGCACCGGTGACGAGGTGATGGTCGGCAAGTTCCGGCTCGTCTACTACGGCGCTCCCGTCAGGTCGTGAGCACGGCGGACCAGGGCCTCACCATCGGTGTGGTGCTGGCGCAGTTGCAGGCCGACTTCCCGGACCTGACCATTTCCAAGCTGCGATACCTCGATGCGCAGGGTCTGGTCAGCCCGGCGCGCACGCCCTCGGGCTACCGGCGCTACACCGGCCACGACGTGGACCGGCTGCGCTTCGTGCTGGCCTGCCAGCGCGACCGCTTCTGGCCGCTGAAGGTGATCCGCGAGGCGCTGGACGCATACGACCGAGGCCTGGAACCCGCCGACCCGGCGAGTGCCCGCCCGCAGGCGCCGGCCCCGCGCGACGACGAGGAACTGCCGACCGAGGGCGACCTGGAAGGCCCGGCCAAGAAGCTGGAACTCACCGGGGACGAACTGGCTCGTGCCGCCGGTGTGGGGCGGGCCACCATCGCCGATCTGGAGTCCTACGGACTGGTCCGTGCGGACGAACAGGGTCACTACGACTGGGGTTGCCTGCAGGTCGCGCGCGCGGCGGCGGACCTGCTGTCGTACGGCATCCAGGCCCGGCACCTGCGTCCGTTCCGGCTGGCCGCCGACCGCGAACTCGGTCTGGCGGAGCAGCTCACGGCGACCCAGGGGTCGCCCGGCCGCGCCGCGGTCATCCGGCAGTGTCTGGCGCTGCACCTCGCGCTGGTCCGCGCCGGAGCCGATGCGGGGTAGCGTAGGGGTGTGAAGGAAGTCGAAGTGATGGGCGTGCGCGTCGAGATGCCCACCAACAAGCCGATCGTCCTGCTGCGCGTGCGAGACGGGGAGCGCTACGTGCCGATCTGGATCGGGGCTCCCGAAGCGACCGCCATCGCCTATGCACAACAGGACGTCACGCCTCCCCGCCCGCTGACCCATGACCTGATCGTGTCGATGCTGGACGGACTCGGGCACAGCCTGCGGCGTGCTGTCATCACCGCAATGCGAGACAACATCTTCTATGCGGAGCTCGTCATCGACGACGATCGCCGCATCGAATCGCGCTCCTCGGACGCCATCGCGATCGCGCTGCGCGCCCAGGTGCCGATCTACGTCGAGGATCAAGTCATCGAGGCTGCCGGTGTCGAGGTTCCCGTCGAGGAGGAGGACGAGGTCGAACGCTTCCGCGAATTCCTCGACCACGTCTCCGCCGACGACTTCGAGTTGGGGCCCGAGGACAAGGACGACCCGGAATGACGCCCAGCCATGAACGTCAACCAGAGGTTTAGGGTTAGGGTGCGCGGCGCGACACGCCGCGCGTTCGAGCGCGCGGTCGTTGACGGAGGGTGGCGGGCCGCATACCTTTCAAAGAGCACACAATCGTATGTGTCGGCTGCGTCGTGTACGCGAGCCATGAACCCATCTCTTGGAGGTAGCCGTGGTCACCACCGGTGAGGCGCAGCCCACGCGCGGAAGTGCCCCGGCGCCGATGCAGGAGGCGCTGTTCGCCACGGAGCTGCCGCAGGAGATGACCGACGCCGTCGGATACCGCGGAACGGCCGCCTGCAGGGCGGCCGGCGTGACCTATCGCCAACTCGACTACTGGGCACGCACCGGCCTGCTCGAGCCGTCGGTGCGCAACCCCTCCGGGTCGGGGCACCAGCGCCTCTACAGCTTCCGCGACATCCTCGTGCTGAAGGTGGTCAAGAGGCTGCTCGACACCGGCGTCTCGCTGCAGCAGATTCGCGTCGCCGTCGGCGCCCTGCGCGAGCGGGGAGTCACCGAACTGGCCGGCATCACCTTGATGTCCGACGGCGCCAGCGTCTACGAATGCACCTCCGACGACCAGGTGATCGACCTGATGCGCGGGGGGCAGGGAGTCTTCGGCATCGCCCTCGGGTCGGTATGGCGCGAGGTCGAGGGGAGCCTCAGCGATCTGCCGAGCGAGCGCCCCGGCGACGAGGTCCCGGCGCCACACCCGGGCGACGAATTGCGCGCCCGCCGGGAGCGGCGCAACGCCGGGTGACGTGGCGTGCCGGTGCGCGACGCCGGATGCTAGATTTGAGGTGCTAGCGATACCGAGTGGGAGAGTTCCCGCAGGGAACGCCGAAGGGGCAATTCTCCCCAGAACCTCTCAGGCTCCCGGACCACTTGGCTGAGGCAACTCTGGAGGCTGCGCGCCGACAGAAGGGGAGACGCCCGTCGTCCCGTGCCCCTAGGAAGTGACATGACGCAGGTCCCGTCGCCCGATTTCGTCAGCCGCCACATCGGCCCGACCGATGCCGATGCCGCCGCCATGCTGAAGGTCCTCGGCGAGCCGAGCATGGCTGCCCTCGTCGAGCACGCCATGCCGGCGGGGATCCGTTCCGAACAAGCACTCGATTTGCAGGCGGCACCGTCCGAGCCCGCCGTTCTCGACGAGCTGGCCGCCAAGGCCTCCCGCAATCGCGTGCTCACCTCGATGATCGGCCTGGGCTACTACGGCACCCACACGCCACCGGTCGTGCGCCGCAACATCCTGGAGAACCCCGCCTGGTACACGGCATACACCCCGTACCAGCCGGAGATCTCGCAGGGCCGGCTGGAGGCCCTGCTGAACTTCCAGACCGTCGTCAGCGACCTCACCGGCCTGCCGACCGCCGGGGCCTCACTGCTCGACGAGGCCACGGCCGTCGCCGAGGCCATGACCTTGATGCGGCGCGGCAGCAAGGCCGCCAAGGACGCCGTCCTGCTGGTCGACCACCAGGTCATGCCGCAGTCGATCGCCGTCACCCGCACCCGTGCCGTGCCGCTCGGGATCGACCTCGTGGTCACCGACGTGCGCGAGACGCTGGAGGCGGGCTCACTGACGAGCGCCACCGGCGGCCGCCCCGTCTTCGGTGTCGTCGTGCAGTATCCGAGCGCCGACGGCAGCATCACCGACTGGTCGCAGCTGGTGCGGGCCGCCCACGAGGAGAAGGCCCTCGTCACCGTCGCGGCCGACCTGCTGGCGCTCACCCTGCTCACCCCTCCGGGCGAGTGGGGCGCCGACGTCGCGGTCGGCACCACGCAGCGGTTCGGCGTGCCGATGGGGTTCGGCGGTCCGCACGCGGGCTACATGAGCGTGCGCAAGGGCCTGGAGCGCACGCTGCCGGGCAGGCTCGTGGGAGTCAGCGTCGACGCCGACGGTGCGCCGGCATACCGCCTTGCACTGCAGACGCGCGAGCAGCACATCCGGCGGGAGAAGGCCACCTCCAACATTTGCACGGCACAGGTGCTGCTGGCGGTGATGGCGTCGATGTATGCCGTCTGGCACGGCCCGCAGGGTCTGACCGACATCGCCACCGACGTGCACGCGAAGGCGTCCGGCCTCGCCCGGTCTCTTCAGGACGCCGGTGTCATGGTCGCGACGGAGACCTACTTCGACACGATCGAGGCCGTCGTCCCCGGCCAGGCCGACGCGGTGGTCGCGGCGGCGCTGGAGCGCGGCATCAACATCTGGCGCATCGACGACGACCACGTGTCCGTCAGCGTCGACGAGACAACCACACAGAGTGAACTCGACGCGGTGGCGGCGGCATTCGGCGCGGGGGGAGTCGCGATCGTATCTGCGGAGCCGACGTGGCCGGATGCGCTGCACCGCACCAGCGCCTTCCTCACGCACCCGGTGTTCCACAGCCATCACAGCGAAACGGCGATGCTGCGCTATCTGCGCACGCTCGCCGATCGCGACTATGCGCTCGACCGCGGGATGATCCCGCTCGGCTCGTGCACGATGAAGCTCAACGCCACCACCGAGATGGAGGCGATCACCTGGCCGCAATTCGCGGAACTGCATCCCTTCGCTCCCGCCGACCAGACCGAGGGCATTCGCGAGGTGATCACCGACCTGCAGCAGTGGCTGTGCGCGATCACCGGATACGACGAGGTGTCACTGCAGCCGAACGCCGGCTCGCAGGGTGAGCTCTCAGGCCTGCTGGCCATCCGCGCATACCACCGGGCCAACGGGGGAGAGGACCGCAACGTCTGCCTGATCCCGGCGTCCGCGCACGGCACCAACGCGGCCAGTGCCGTCATGGCCGGTATGAAGGTCGTGGTCGTCGCGTCCGCCGAGGGCGGCGAGATCGACATGGACGATCTGCGCGCCAAGATCGACCAGCATCGCGAGTCGCTCGCCGCCATCATGGTCACGTATCCCTCCACCAACGGCGTCTTCGAGGACACCATCACGGAGCTGACACGACTGGTGCACGAGGCGGGCGGCCAGGTCTACGTCGACGGTGCGAACCTCAACGCGCTGGTCGGCATGGCCCAGCCGGGTCGCTTCGGCGGCGACGTGTCGCACCTGAACCTGCACAAGACCTTCTGCATCCCGCACGGTGGCGGCGGCCCGGGTGTCGGGCCGATCGCGGTGCGCAGCCACCTGGCGCCGTATCTGCCCAACCACCCGTTCTCCGCGGAGGCCGGACCGGACACCGGTGTCGGCCCGGTCAGCGCAGCGCCGTTCGGGTCGGCATCGATCCTGCCGATCTCCTGGGCGTATGTGCGGCTCATGGGGGGTGCGGGTCTCACCCGCGCGACCCAGACCGCGATCCTGTCGGCCAACTATCTGGCCCGCCGCCTGGGTGAGCACTATCCGGTGCTCTACAGCGGTGAGGACGGCCTGGTCGCCCACGAGTGCATCGTCGACCTGCGCGGCCTGACCAAGGAGTCCGGCATCACGGTCGACGACGTGGCGAAGCGCCTGATCGACTACGGCTTCCACGCGCCGACGATGTCGTTCCCGGTGGCAGGCACCTTCATGATCGAGCCCACCGAGTCGGAGAGCCTGGAGGAACTCGACCGCTTCTGCGACGCCATGATCGCGATCCGGTCGGAGATCCAGGACGTCATCGACGGGCGCGTCGAGGCGGAGGCCAGTGTGCTGCGCGGTGCGCCGCACACGGCATACAGCCTCGTCGGCGACTGGGATCACGCCTACACCCGCGAACAGGCCGCCTACCCGGCCGGTGTCGACCCGCTGCGGAAGTACTGGCCGCCGGTCCGCCGCATCGACGGCGCCAAGGGCGATCGCAACCTGGTGTGCTCCTGCCCGCCGCCGGAGGCGTTCGAGCACTGACGGGTGCTCAGTCGCGCAGGGTGGCGAGGTAGCCGCCGATGCGATCCAGCGCCTCGGTCAGGTCGTCGACGGACGGCAGCGTCACCAACCGGAAGTGGTCGGTGGCCTCCCAGTTGAAGCCGGTGCCGTGCGTGATCAGGATCTTGGTCTCGC
>CAYPQR010000011.1:0-20597 GCA_964412865.1 uncultured Intrasporangiaceae bacterium | reverse complement strand
TCAGCTCCACATTGTCGTCGGACGACGGCTGATAGAACGACGGCCAGCCGCAGTGGCTGTGGAACTTCGTCTGACTGCGGAACAACTCGGCGCCGCACGCGCGGCACGCGTAGACGCCGTCGGTGAACGTGTCGTTGTATTCGCCGGTGAACGGCCGCTCGGTGGCGGCGTGGCGCAGGACCTGGTATTCGTCCGGTGACAACTGGTCACGCCACTGCTCGTCGGTCCTGCTCACCGGATAGGTCTTCTCCGCCATCGGCGCTCCTTCGTTGCTGCGGACACATTCCACCACCGTCAACACCGCGGCGGGCGCAGTCGTTCCCTCAGCGGTGCGCCGCCATCAGATTGATTCGTACCACCTGCGGATCGTGGTCGGAGTCCTGGTCGGCGAATTCCGCGTTCGTGTGCACCACCTGGTAGGAATACGGCTCTGCCAGCCGGTTCAGCGGCCACGGGAGGTGGCTGAGCGACGGACTGAGCAGGATGTGGTCGAGCACCTCGCTGTTGCCCTCGTAGGTGTAGGTGTAGCGCTCGCTCTTCGGCAATGTGCGGGGCAGGTCGGTCATCTTCGTCCTGCCGGTGCCGACCATGATGTCGGCCGTTCTGCTGAACTGGAAGTCGTTGAGGTCACCGAGCGTGACGACCTTCGCGCGCGGGTCGGCCGCCAGCAGCTTGTCGGTGAACGACCGCACGACCTGCGCCTGCCTGGTGCGCTGCTGCTCGGACGATCGCCTCGGCGGCTGCCAGCGCCCCATCAGCGGTTCGTCGCCGTACTTCGACGAGAAGTGGTTGGCGATCACGAAGAACGGTGCGCCGCGCCACCTGAACTCGGCGATCAGCGGCTTTCGGGAGTCGTTCCAGGCGGAGTTCGTGGGGTCGATCAGGCCGGGTGAAAGGCTGATCGAGGTGTGACGCCCGTGGCCGGTGACCTCGGTCGGGGAGGTGGCTGTGGCGCCGGGCTTGTGCACGAGGCGCAGGCCCCGGTCGGTGCGATAGAGGATGACCTGACGGATGTTGCCACCGGGCTCCCCGCCGTCCGTGTCGTTCTGCGGGTTGACCCAGGTGACCTTGTATGCCGGCCCGCCCGCGGCCCTGATCGCGGCGATGAGCCGGTCGGTGGTCTGCGACGAGTCGACGGTGCCGTCGTCGGTCGCGCCGTTGTTGTCCTGGATCTCCTCGATGCCGACGACGTCGGGCGATGCCATGTTGTGCACGAGCTGGTCGGCGAGCCGGTCGAACTTGCTCTGCGGGTCGAGCGCGTCGAGGTTCTCGACGTTGAATGTCCCGATCGCGAGCTGGGTGAGCCCGGCCCGCGGCGCGACGGTGCGCCGGATGCCTCCGGACGTCAGCGGCGCCGCCTTCGTCGCCATCAGGTGATAGTTGCCGAAGTCGTAGTCGAGAACGCCGACCGTGCTGCCCCGGTAGGTGTCGCCGACATTCGCCACGCCCACCGCGCCGTCGGGCATCAGGCTGTCGTCGAGGATGAGGCGCATCGCGTTGGGCTGGTCGTATCCGGTGTAGACGACGCCTCCGGAGGGCGACCGCACCGCGCGCACGTGCTGGCCGGGCACCACCGGCGTCTCACCGTATGCGGTCTCCGTCGGGCCGACGGCCTGTGCGTCGTCGAGCGCCACCCGCATACCCTCCATCGACTCGTCGAAGTCGAGGGCGTTCTTGGACGGGTCGAACGGCACACCGGGATCCTCCACCGAGCCGGGGTCACCGGACTCGATGGTCTGCTGCGGTGCGACGCGGTCGACGCCGATGACAACCGGTTTCGGAAGCGCGTGGCCGCTCGACTCCACCGTGACCGTGGCGCGTTCGATCTCGGTGGTCGTCAGGTTGGCCGTGCCGGAGCTGCCGCCGGGCCGGTATTCGGCGACGGTGCCGGCGACATCGACGACGTCGCCCACCTTCACCTTCGGCGTGGTGAACACATAGATGCCCTCGCTGGTGGCCGGGTCGTCGTCGGGGGTGAGGGACTGCATCCAGAATCCGTCGTCGTCGGTGGCGGTGACGACACCGGAGACGTCCTTGACCTGCTTGCCGACGAGGGGTGAGCGGTGTGCGGCGCCCTGGATCTGGGCGATGGTCGCGGTCTGGCCGGTGGGTGGGGGAGGCGTGCCGCCGTCACACTGCCCGGCGGGCGTGCCGGAATTCTGCGGGCTCGGCGTCGCGACGATGAAGTCTGCCGCGTTGCTGTCGGTGTCGATGCAGGCGTTCTTCCGCGCGATCGAGGTGGTGTTGGTCGTGTAGTCGGCCGGGGAACCCTCATACGTCGCCGGATCGCCCCATCCGACCAGGTCGGTCACGGTGCCCTCGGGGTCGACCACGGCGGCGCGACCGGTCTTGGCCGACAGCGGGATGGTGCCCTCGGCGTCCGGAGTCGGCAGCGCCTGAGCACTCGAGTTGGCGCCGTCGGCCTCCTTCACCAGATAGTGCTCCCCGGCGCCCACCGTGCCGCTCAGCGGTGTGGACTGCGAGGTGGTGCCATGGGCCGACCAGTATTTGACCGTCCATCCGGTGAGGTCGACCGGCTGGTCGGCCGTGTTGTAGAGCTCGATGAAGTCGCTGCGCAGCGTGGCTCCGGAGTTTCCACCGCCTCCGTAGACCTCGGAGACCACCAGATTCGGTGTGATGGCGTGGGCGGCCGGGGCCGCGCAGACGGCGGTGCCGAAGGCGACACCGGTCACCGCGAGGAGCGTGGTCGTGCGGCGTGGGCGGGCATACCTCGCACGGTTGCTGGGGGACATGGGCTCCCTTTCCCTGGAGTGTGACGGCTCTCGGACTGTAGAGCCGCCGCCCACCCCTGCGGGAGTTTGAGATACGACCAATCGATGAAGAGCGCGCGGAGGACGTTCAGACCGTAGGATGAGCGCCATGGAGGGACGGATCGAGGAGGTCACGTGGTGAAGCGGCAGGTAGTGATGCTCATCGACGACGTCGACGGTGGCGACGCGGTCGAGACCGTGGGGTTCGAACTCGACGGCACGCTCTACGAGATCGATCTGTCGGCCGATCACGTGCAGGAGCTGCGCGAGTGCATCGGTCACTGGACGGTGCACGCCCGTAGGTCGGGTCATCTGCCGCCGAGGAGCCAGGCGCAGCCGGCGCCGAAGCTGTATGACCCGGCGGCGGTCCGTGCGTTCGCGCGCGCCCGCGGCCTGGAGGTGCCGGGTCGCGGGCGCCCGCCCAAGCACGTGCTCGAACAGTATTTTGCTGCAGGCAATTAGCCGGTGACAGCGGAGGTCCTCGATGGCCAGGTCCACACCAGAGATGCTCGAGGTGCCGGGCCCCGAGGGCTCACGCACCGTGCGGATCTCGAGCCCCGACAGGGTGATCTGGCCCGATGACGGTCTGACCAAGCTCGATCATGCACGCTACCTCTCGAGCGTCGGCGTCGCCTTCGTGCGCGCCAACGGCGATCGGCCGGTGGCGCTGCAACGGTTCCCCGACGGCATCGACGGTGAGCACTTCTTCTCCAAGAACCCGCCCCGCGGGGTGCCGTCGTATGCCCGCACGACGATGTGCACCTACCCGTCGGGGCGCTCCCACCCGCAGCTGGTGATCGATGAGCCCGCGACCGCGGTGTGGGCCGCGCAGATGAACACGGTCACGTTCCATCCCTGGCCGGTGCGGTCGGGAAACAACGACAATCCCGACGAACTGCGCATCGACCTCGATCCGCAACCGGGGCGCACCTTCTCCGACATCGTGCACGCTGCGCAGGCGCTGCGGGATCTGCTGCGCGAGCTGGGATTCGCCCCGAGAGTCAAGACGTCCGGGAGCCGCGGCCTGCACGTCTATGCGTCCATCGAACCGACACACGAGTTCCTCGACGTGCGTCACGGCGTCATCGGTGTCGCCCGCGAACTCGAGCGACGCCTGCCCGATCTCGTCACCACTGCCTGGTGGAAGGAGGAGCGGGGCGACAAGATCTTCGTCGACTTCAACCAGGCCTGCCGCGACCGCACCATCGCCGGGGCCTACAGCGCGCGGCCGCTGCCCGGGGCGACGGTGTCGATGCCGGTGGAATGGTCTGCGCTGCCGGACATCTCGACCGGGGACTTCACGATCAGGACCGTCCCGGGGATCCTCGAGACCGACGGAGACGCGTGGGCCGAGTCCAGGGCGCACGTCGGTGATGTGCGCGCCGCGATCGCCCTGTGGGACAAGGACGTTCACGAGCGCGGGTTGGGCGAGATGCCGTTTCCGCCGGACTATCCGAAGATGCCGGGCGAGCCGAAGCGGGTGCAGCCGTCGCGGGCGCGCGACTGAGGCGACCGCGTCCGGGTAGCGTTGGCATCGTGAGTGTGGCCGTGCGCGTGATCCCCTGCCTCGACGTCGATGCCGGGCGGGTCGTCAAGGGCGTCAACTTCGAGAACCTCCGCGACGCCGGCGACCCCGTCGAACTGGCCCGGCGGTATGGCGAGCAGTCGGCCGACGAGCTCACGTTCCTCGACATCACGGCCAGTGCCGCCGACCGCGAGACGACCTACGACGTCGTGCGCCGCACCGCCGAGGAGGTGTTCATCCCGCTCACGGTGGGCGGGGGAGTGCGCACCGTCGACGACGTCGACCGGTTGCTGCGGGCGGGTGCCGACAAGGTGGGCATCAACACCGGCGCCATCGCACGACCGCAGGTGATCGCGGAGATCGCCGACCGTTTCGGCGCCCAGGTGCTGGTGCTCTCCGCCGACGTCCGCCGGGCGGACGACGGTCACTTCGAGGTGACGACTCACGGCGGCAGGAGATCGGCCGGGCTGGAGGCCATCGAGTGGTGTGCCCGCGCCGAGGAGCTCGGCGCCGGCGAGATCCTGCTCAACTCGATGGACGCCGACGGCACGACCGCGGGATTCGACCTCGAGCTCATCCGGGCGGTGCGGCGGGAGGTCGGCATACCGCTGATCGCCAGCGGCGGTGCGGGCACCGCACAGCATTTCGTCGACGCGGCACAGGCCGGCGCCGACGCGCTGCTGGCCGCGTCGGTGTTTCACTTCGGCAAGATCGCGATCGCCGAGGTGAAAGCCGCCCTGGCCGATTCAGGCATTCTCGTGCGTCGTTGACGTCGAACACCCACACAATTCGCACCTGGCCCGACCACCGTCGCCCCCGCGGGCGTACGTCGCCGAGAGCCCTTGACATGGAAATCGCTCAGAAATAATATTCTTAGCACTTAATCAATATAGGCGCTGAATGTACGTGCGCCTCCGGAATGAGAGAGAGGGTGCGGGATGGAGGGAGAGTGGCACGTGCAGCGAACTGACAGTGTCGGTCCCGTCGTCTTCTGTCTGCACGGGCTTCTCGGGGGTGGCCCGCAGTTCGACGGGCTCGCGTCGCTGCACGACAACTACTGCATCGCTGCTTGGGATGCACCCGGCTACGGCCGTTCGCCCGACCCGGCGGACGGCGCCACGTTGCAGTGGTATGCACACCAGGCTGCGTCGGCCATTGAAGCGATCGGCGACACTCCGGTTCACCTCCTGGGCGTCGGATGGGGAGGCATGGTCGCCATGCAATTGGCCGCGAGCAGGGGTGATCTCGTCAAGAGCATGATCCTCGTCGGCTCTCAACTGTCCCTTCGCCCAGGTCAGATCGAAGGGTCGGGCATCGGCGGACTCGAGTTGGGATCGGTCAGGGCCGGTGAAGTACGGGAAGTCGGATACACGAGTGCGGCCCGGTCAATGCTCGGGGTCGATCTGTCGGCGTCCTTGCGTGGGGTGACGCTCCCGTGCCTCGTCATCATGGGCGAGGATGCCGGTGACGCCGAGGTCCAAGACAGCCAAGACGTCTCGGCCGCCATCGCCGATGCGGTCTTCGTGACGATGCGAGACGCGGGGAATCTGCCTCACCTTCGGCAGCCGGTGGCGTTCGGGGCCTGGCTGCGCTCCTTCCTCTTCATCGTCGATCGCGTGCGGGATACCGGAAATGAGTAGCCCGGGGGCGCAGGCCGTCGGAAGCGAGAGGAACGATGGCATGGCCGCAGGCGTCGATGCGCTGGAGCAGGAATCACGGTGGCTGGACGGCGAGAACGAATTCGCAGTGCGCGTGGTCCAACTGACCTTGGAGAGCGATTGCATCGTCTCGATGCTCTTGGCGAGCCCGTCCGGGCACTCGCTGCCCGCGTGGACACCGGGCGCACACGTGGATCTGCATTTGGGCAATTCCCTGGTGAGGCAATACTCGCTCTGCGGAGACCCGAACGACCTGACGAGCTACCGGCTGGCTGTGCTGCGAGAGGACCGGGGCCGAGGCGGGTCCTCGTTCGTCCACGACCGCCTGCGGATCGGCCAAGAGCTGCGGATCACGGGCCCGCGCAACAACTTCGGGATCGAGCCGGCCGCGGCATATGTATTCATCGCGGGGGGCATCGGCATCACGCCGATCCTGCCGATGATCAGGTGGGCCGAGGCGGCGTCCGTCCCGTGGAGGCTGCTGTATACCGGTTCGGCGCGATCCCGGATGGCATTCCTGGCCGAGGTGGACCGGTGGGCGGAGAACGTGCACCTGCATCCTGCAGATGAGGGGGTGCGCCTTGATCTCTCGAAAGTCGTGATGGAGCTGGATGCCGACGAGCACCTATATGCGTGCGGTCCGGCCCCGATGCTCGAGGATCTCGAGGGTCTGTGCGCACAGTGGTGTCCGGGCCGGTTGCACATCGAGCGATTCATGCCGAAGCGGCGGGAGGACACGTCGGCGACCGACGGCACGCTCGAGGTCGAGTGCCGTGCGAGCAACGTGAGTCTGACCGTGCCCGGATCATGCAGCATTCTCGAAGCGATGGAAGAAGCCGGCATCGACTGGCCGTCCTCGTGTCGGGAAGGCATCTGCGGCACGTGCGAGGTAGCGGTCCTCGAAGGGACTCCCGACCACCGCGACTCACTGCTGTCGCCCGATGAGCAGGAATCCGGCGAGACGCTCATGGTGTGCGTCTCGAGAGCCAAGACAGAACGCCTGGTCATAGATGCCTAGGTGCGAGCACGTCAGGAAGGAAGAGAAGATGGATGACCAGTATCTCGTGGTGCACCAGTCCACGGATCACGAACCGACCTCCTACGAGTTGGAGTTGGCGGGGGCAATCGAAGAAGTCTTCGCTACCGGGGTGCACGACCTCGCCGGGCTGGTCGAGGACCTGCGATGCCGCGGCGTCCGCTCGCCGGGTGGCGACGAATGGACCGAGGAGTCGTTCAGGCGCGAGATGGCACGGTTGGGTGCATGACGATGGTGAGCAGTATGGTGCGTCGCACCTGGAGCGAACAGGACCTCTATGCCCTCGGCCTGAACAACCAGTGGTATGCCGTGTGCCCGTCGTCGTTCGTGCCGGTCGGCGGCCTGAAGCGACTGACACGCCGCGGACAGAACTGGGTGCTCTTTCGTGAGTCGAACGGCACGTTGCACATGCTCGAGGACCGGTGCCCCCACCGCGGTGCGCGCCTGTCCCTGGGTCTGCACAAGGGTGACCGGATCCAGTGTGCCTATCACGGTGTGCAGGTGGATGGTAGCGGGACGGTGTTGTGTGTCCCTGCGCTTCCGGGTGCCAACATGGAGGGCAAGCAACTCGTCCCCAGTCTGCCGGTCCGTGAGGTGGCCGGAGCCGTACTCGCCTACTTCGGTGACGAGTTGCACCCTGAGCCGTGCGAGTTGGAGCTTCCCGGGCGACTGACCGACCCCGACATCTCCAATTTCCTGTGCTATGTGGAGTGGAAGATCCCATGGCGGTGGGGTATGGAGAACCTCGTCGACCCGATGCACGGCGCGTTCCTGCACCACAATTCGCACGCGATGTATCAAGGTGACACGACGGCTCGGTTCAAGATCCGGGAGACCGACACAGGTTTCATCTTCGAGAAGACCGACCAGCGCGGACTCAACTTCGACTGGTCGGAGCTGACGAGATCCGGTGTCGACTGGGTCGATTTGGAGATTCCATATCCGCCGTCCGGTGGTCCTGGCGGACCGTTCGGGATCGTCGGAATGATCACCCCGATCGATGAGGAATCGTCGTCGGTCTTCTTCTGGCGCTACCGTCGTGTCACCGGGTGGGAGAGGGACGTGTGGAGGTTCCTCTACCGCACGACACTCGAGGCACGTCACTTCGCGGTCCTGGAGCAGGACCGGGACATGCTCGAGGGATTGCCTGCTGACGCCGACCAGGCGGAGAACCTGTATCAGCACGACCTCGGCGTCTCACGGGTCAGGAGAATGTATCGGGCCGAGGCCCGGCGTCAAGCAAAAGAACTCGTGGGTTCATAGTCTCGTGCTCAACTGAGGCGGTGGGGGCCACCAGCGTGCGACCCCCACCGCCTGTCATTGGTCGCGCATCCCGCGGCGACGCTGAACCGTTATCAGTTCGTGACCTAAGATACCTTGCTGCATTACTGCTTAGCCATAACACTTTTAGCACTAACAGTAATCGTCATTCGATGGAGGTTTCGATGGGGAAGCGCACTCTCGCCGTGGGGTCGGCCGCAGCCCTGCTCATGGTGACCGCAGCATGTGGCACCAACTCGAGCGGTGCCGGCTCGTCCGGCGGCGATGCCGGATCGTCGAAGTCTCATGACGTGACCATCGCGCTGCCATTCAACAGCTGTCTGGCCTGGTGGCCGTTCTATGTTGCCAAGGATCGCGGGCTGTTCAAGGACGCCGGGATCACCACTCACCTGCAGGGCCTGAACGGTTCCGCCGCGGCGATCCAGGCCGCGCTGAGCGGCAAGGCGCAGATCGCCCTTAGTGCTCCGGACAACTACCTGAGTGCCGGATCAAAGGGCGCCGGAGTGGACGGCTGGTACTCGTTCTACCAGACCCAGGCGTTTCATCTTGTGGTGCCCAAGAACAGCGGGATCGCGTCGCTGAAGGATCTGAAGGGCAAGACGATCGGCATCAGCACACCCGGTGGCGGCGATGTCACCTATGCCGAGTCGCTCCTCAAGCTCGCCGGGCTGCAGAAGGGCAAGGACTACCGCGAACTGGCCGTGGGTGACGGGGGTTCGGCTGCGACCGCGTTCAAGAAGCACGCGATCGATGCGTACGCCGCATCGTACTTCGACCAGGAAATCATCGAGTCGGGTGGCACGGCGCTGAGTGTCTTGTCCAGCTCCGACTACCCGCAGGCCGTCGGTCAGCTGTTCGTGTCGACCGATCAATGGATCAAGGGCAGTCCGAAGGCTGTGGACGGCATCGGGCAGGCTATAACCAAGGCAACCCAGTGGGGCCTCGCCCATCCGGACAAGCTGGTCCCTCTGTGCACCAAGTACATGCCGGATGAAACCAAGGACAAGGGTTTCGCCAAGAGGGTCATCAAGCGGGTCAACGACCTGATGACGCTGCAGCCGGACGACAAGGGCAAGTACGGGTACATCGACCCCAAATCGTGGGCTTCCTATCGCAGCCTGCTGATCGATCTCGGCACAGTGCCCGGAAGCGCGTCGAAGACCGGCGTCGACAACTCCGCCGTTGCCGCGTGGAACAAGGCCTGATCGATGACTGAGATGACGAAGACATCGGACCCCGCGGCTGGCGACGCTGCCACCAGATCTCCCGCCGTTCTCGTCGACCAGATCGTGCGCACCTTCACAACCAAGACCACGACCGTACATGCCCTGGGTCCGGTGTCGCTCGAGGTCAAGGACGGTGAATTCATTGCTCTGCTCGGGCCATCAGGCTGTGGAAAGAGCACGCTGCTCAACATCGTCGCCGGCCTGTTGCCACCTTCCTCCGGGCATCTGGAGATCCACGGGCGCCGAGCCGATGGAGTGCCCGAAGGCGTCGGAATGATGTTTCAGAAGGCGGTGCTGCTGCCCTGGCGCAGTATTCGTGAGAACATCCTTCTCCCGGTCGAGCTGTCGTCCGGGCGACGCGCGGCGCAGGCCGCAAGCGCACGTGCCGACGAATTGCTCGAACTTGTCGGACTCGCCGGCTTCGCGGACCGCAGGCCGAACGAGCTGTCCGGTGGAATGCAGCAGCGTGCGGCGATCTGCAGGATGCTGATCCAGGACCCACGGCTGCTTCTGTTGGATGAACCGTTTGGCGCTCTGGACGAATTCACCAGAGAATACATGAACGTCGAGCTCCTACGGATCACCTCGATGCTGGGTAGCACAGCCCTGTTCGTAACGCACAGCGTCAGTGAGGCAGTATTCATGGCCGACCGCGTCGTTGTTATGAGCGCCCGACCCGGCAGGATCGAGGGGATCCTCGATGTCGATCTCCCCGAGGATCGCGACCCCGAGATCATGACCACGACACCGTTCCAGCACTATGTCCGTAAAGCACGCGAATTGCTCAAGACCGGACACGAGGCCCAGAACACCCGGAAGGCGGAGCGATGAGCACCACGACAGACGTAAGCAGAGCCCCTTCGCGTTCCGCACCGGGGCGCCCGCACCAGGGTCGGCGTCTTTCGCTGGAGCGCATTCCGGGTGGTGTGCTCGTCATTATTTCTCTTGCGATTCTCGTCGGCGCTTGGCAACTAGTCATCGCTGCGGGCTGGATCTCCCCATTCATCCTGCCGTCGCCTCATGACACAGCCGTTGCTTTTTGGGATCTCCTCAAGAGCCTGTTCACCGGGGGCGAAGTCTGGACGAACACCCTGATCACCGGCCAGGAGACTTTGGAGGGCCTCGTGCTTGCCGCTCTGATCGGGGCGCTCGTCGGTGTGCTCATAGCCGAGACAGTCTTTGGGCGCAAGGTCGTTCAGCCGTTGATGGTCGCGCTATATGCGGCGCCGAAGGTCGCGCTAGCTCCGCTCTTCGTGGCGTGGTTCGGCTTCGGTGTTGCACCGAAGGTCGTCATGGCGGCAACGATCGCGTTCTTCCCAGTGATGGTCGACATCGCCGCCGGGCTCGCCGGTGTCGACGAGGACCAAGACAAGCTGTTCACCATGGGCCGAGCCAGTGCCTGGCAGCGGTTCTGGAAGCTGAAGCTCCCCACCGCACTGCCCTTCTTGTTCGCCGGTCTCAAGAGTGCAGCCGTGCTGTCGATCATCGGTGCGATCGTCGCCGAGTTCATGGGTGGCGGGAAAGGCCTCGGTGTCATGGTGCAGACCGCGAGCACCAGCTTCGCCTTGGACCGCGTCTTCGCCCTCATCATCCTGCTGTCCATCATCGCCTTCGCGATCTATCTTGTCGTCGACCTTCTGGAGCGGCGGATCGTGCACTGGCGCAAGGGCGGCTTCATCCCCACCGAATCATGAGAGAGGGCGAGTGCATGCCTGAGGATCACAACACCCGGTCGCTCAGGCCATCGCCGTCGAGCGACGGAATCGAGGAACGATGACACGATCAGAACCGACCATCGGCATCGCAGGAGCCGGCATCGGCGGGTTGACCGCCGCCCTCGCGCTGACCAAGCTCGGCCGGACCGTGAGACTCTTCGAGCAGACCTCGCGCTTCGGGAGGGTCGGCGCCGACATCAACCTGACCCCCAATGCGGTGAAGGCACTCGACGGGCTCGGAACATCGGTCGGGGACCTGCTCCGGGAGAATGCGGCGCGCCCGAGCCATCGAATCAGCCGGATGTGGGACTCGGGCGAGGAGACCTCGCGTCTGGAGATGGGTGATGCTGCCGAGCGCAAGTACGGGTCGCCGCAGTTGACCCTGCACCGGGCCGATGTCCTGGCGACACTCGAAGACGCGCTGCCCGATGGTGTGCTGCGCCTCGGCGCAGAGGTGAGCGGATTTGAGGAGACCCTGGACGGGGTGAGGGTGTGCCTCGCCGATGGTGACAGCGCCGACGTCGACGTACTGATCGGTGCGGACGGCATCCATTCGGCGGTGCGGCGCGCACTTCTGGGCCCGGATACTCCCGAATACACCGGCGTCGTCGCGTTCAGGGCCGTCATCGACTCCGGGAAGGTCGCCGATCTGCCCAATCACGGTGCCTTCACCAAGTGGTGGGGCCCGGATCCCGACACGCAGATCGTGACCTTTCCGCTCACCAGGGGAGAAGAGGTCTTCGTCTTCGCCACCACGCCTCAGCCCGATTGGCGCGAGGAGTCGTGGACGACCCCTGGCGACGTGGTCGAGTTGCGCCGTATCTACAGTGCATTCCATCCGGAAGCTCGGGCCCTCCTGGATGCGTGTGACTCCGTGCTCAAGTCCGCGCTCTACGTGCGTGACCCGCTGCCGACCTGGTCGGGTGAGCGGGTGACCCTGCTCGGCGACGCCTGCCACCCGATGATGCCGTTCATGGCACAGGGAGCTGGCATGGCTATCGAGGACGCGATCGTCCTGGCGCGCGCACTGGCCGAACACGATGTGCCAGCAACGGCATTCAAGTCGTATGAACGTGCCCGTGTCGAGCGCACCGGCACCGTCCAGGTCAAATCCAGGAGCAACGAGTGGCTCAAGAACTCCGCTGATGGAGACTGGGTCTACGGCTACGACGCGTGGAGTGTCCCCGTGTGACGCGCCCGTGGCGACTCGGTCACGAGTGGCGAGAAGGCCCGGCCCACATCGACGTGGGCCGGGCCTTCTGTGCACCGGATTCTCGAGCGCGCGATCAGGGGTGCGGCACGTGCACCGGTGGGACGAACGGCCGTGGCTGCGGCGTGAGGGTGGTCACGTCGACCTCGATCACAGACGGTCCCTGGTGTGCCAGTGCGCGCACCAGCGCTGAGTCGAAGTCCCTTGCCGTGCGCACCAGTTCATGGGGCAGGTCGTAGGCGGTGGCCAGGCGGCCGAAGTCCGGAGTGAAGAGGTCGACACCTGATGGCCGTCCCGTCTCGGCTTCCTGGAGATTGCGTAGCACGCCGTAGCCACCGTCGTTGAAGATGACGAGGACACACGGTGGCTGGGCTCCCGCAAGAGTCCCGAGCTCACCGAGGTGCACAGCCAGGCCGCCGTCACCGGCCATGATGAGGGTGGGTACGTCGGGCCTGCCCAGCGACGCGCCGATGCCCATCGCAAGGCCCTGGCCGATACCTCCACCCAATGGGAAGATGTTGGACCGGTGGTCATAGATGGGCAGTAGCCGGTTGCCCCACGAGCTCGAAGGGATGGTCACGTCGCGGGCGATGATCGCCTCACGCGGCAGCCGCGCGCGGATGGATGCACAGATGCCGTCGTACCCGCCGATGCTGTCGGCGAGTTCCATGCGCACGGCGTTGCGCGTCCCGGTCACGCTGCTCGCCCATTCGCTCCGGTCGGAAGGCGCGTTGATCCGCTCGACCAGTGCGGGGACCAGCAGCGCGGCGTCTCCGGTCAGGCCGACGGTCGACGGGTAGACCCGACCGATCGCAGCGGGATCGATGTCGATGGCGATGTGTGGCGATGGGAGCTTCAGCTGGTAGTGACAGGTTTCGTTCGATCGGAAGTGTGTTCCGATGCTGAGGAGAAGATCCGAATGCGAGATCAGATCGTCCAAGCCCGGATTGGATGCGAAGTTGCCGAGCACGAGGTCGTGGTCCTCGGGGACGGAACCTCGGCCGGCATTGCTCGTGAGCAGGCCGGCAGACATTCGCTCGACCATCTCGGTCATGGCGGCACCTACACACCGGGCACCACCGCCGGCCCAGATCAGGGGGCGTTCTGCTCGGTTGATGAGTTCGGCCGCCTCGTCGAGCAGTTCATCGAGGTGACCAAGTCTCGCGCCGCTGTGGTGGACTGTCTCGAAGTGGTCTTGATCAGAGGGTTCCGCCAGATACTGTAGGTCGATCGGCCACTCGATGCTGGCCGGTCCGAAAGGTGTGGTGGTCACGTCGGACAGCGCGGCCTCGAGCACGGATCGGGCGCTGGACGCCGTCTCGACGGTGCGGGCGACGCGGGAGATCGCCTGCAGCATCTGGGGTTGGCGAGGCACCTCATGAATCACGCCGCGCCCCGATCCGAGGAATTCACTGTCGATCTGGCCGGTCAGGTGGAGCACGCGGCTGCTCGCGGTCAGTGCTTCGAGCATGGCTCCTGCGGCATTGCCGGCGCCGGTACCGGTGCTGGTGATGGCGACGCCGACGCTGCCGGTTGCCCGCGCGTATCCGTCGGCGGCGTTGACCGCGGCAGCCTCATGTCGGACGGGAACGAACCGAAGGTCACGGTCGACCGCTTCCACGAGCGGCAGGTTGTGGATGCTGACGACTCCGAAGGCGGTGTCGAGGCCGTGGTCCTTCATGAACTCGACGAGCACGTCTCCGCCGGTCGGCCGGGTGTTCTGATGGGTGGTCAAGGGTGTCTCCAAAGGTGAGTCGGTCAGAGGTAGCGGGCCACTCCGCCACCCACATCGACGGTGGCGCCCGTCGTGTAGCTGGACAGCGGAGAAAGCAGCGTCACGATCGGGAAGGCGACTTCGCGGGCGGTGCCGAACCGGCCGAGGACGATCCGGCGGTCGTCGGCGATCTGCGCGGACCAGGCGGCGAAATCGAGATCTGTGTCGGCACTGTAGAATCGCCGGCTCCACTGGCCGGTGTCGATGAGTCCGAGGAGGACGGAATTCACGCGTATGCCTTCAGAGCCCCAGGCTGTGCTCAGCGTCTTGGTGAGGTTGAGCAGCGACGCGCGAGCGGAAGATGTCACGGCAAGTCGAGCCTCGGGCTGCCGCGACAGCGCCGCGTTGACGACGACGATCGATCCGACCTGAGAGGCCGCCAGCTTTGGTCGCGCCGCCCGCAAGATGCGCAGAGTCCCGAAGATCTTCAGCTCGAACTCGTCCCGGATCTGATCGTCGGTGGTCTCGTCGATCGACGCCATGAGGGACCGGCCCGCATTGCACACGACCGCATCCACGCCGCCGAACGCCGCGACGGTCGACTCGACGAATTTGGTGACGGCTGCCTCGTCGGTGACATCACACTGAAAAAGGTGGCAGCGAGATCCGTGCTCACCGAGGGCCGCATGCAGCCTGTCAGCGTCGCGCGCGCACGCGGCGACGAGTGCTCCCTCGTCCAGGAGCATGCGCGCGGTCTCGAGGCCGACGCCCGAGCTGGCACCGGTGACGACAACGACACGGTCCGCAAGACCTAGGTCCATGGTTTTCTCCGAAGTGTTTTGTGGGAGGTCAGGGCATCACGAAGCCGCCGTCGACGACCAACGTCTGACCGGTGACGTAGGCGGCATCGGACAATAGGTATGCGACGGCGCCGGCGACGTCCTCGGGGGTCTGATCACGCGCAAGCGCCCGTTGGCGCCGATAGAGGTCGTATCGCTGCCGGGGTATGGCGCTCGTGGCCTCGACACGAGTCAGGCCGGGTGCCACCGCATTGACACGCACGCCGTCCTCACCCGCGTCCCTCGCCATCGCACGGGTGAGCGCTATGACGGCGCCTTTGGACGCGATGTAGTGGGCGAGCCTCGGGGATCCGTAGAGGGCCGCATCCGAGGCGAGGTTGACGATGCTTCCGCGCCGGCGGGCGACCTGTGGATACAGAGCGCGTGAGACCAGCCAGGTGCCGCGGACATTGACCTGGACGACTCGGTCGAAGTCCTCGACGGGAATCTCGTGGAAAGGCAGCCCGCCGACACCGTCAGCAAGGGCTGCGTTGTTCACGATGCCGTCGGCGCCACCCAGGTCGTCGACCGCCTCGGCGAGTTGCGCGACCGAGGTCGGGTCGTTGACGTCCGTGTCGACGCGGTGTGCGGTGACGCCGGCTTTGGCGAGGTGCGCACATCCGCGTTCGGCGACTTCGGCACGCAGCTCCGCGACCACGATGGTGGCACCCGTGCGGCCGAGGTGCTCGGCGATGGTGAGGCCGAGGCCGCGGCCTGCCCCGGTCACGACGTAGAGGGGGTTCATGGACTCACCTGGGCGTGTGCCGATTCGGCATCTGACATGAACGGTGAGATCAGGTCCACGACGGGCCCAGGCTGCTCCTGCACGGCCGCGTGGCCAGCAGCGGCGACGATCTCCAGGCGCGCACGGGGGATCGTCGAGGCGAGCAGCCGGGACTCCGCGAGACCGGTGACCCGGTCGTGTTCGCCGACGATGACCAGGGTGGGCACGGTGATGCCCGGCAGCAGCGGGCCGGTGTCGGCGTCCGCCATAAATTCGGCGGCGCTCTCGTAGCCGCGTGGGCGGACCTGGCTCATCAGCTCCTCAACCCTGGCGGTCTGCTCGGGTGCGGCGCCCGGCGCGGTGAGTCGCGCCGCGCGTTGCCGGGCGAACGCGCTCGCCCCCTCCCGCTCGAGCGCGGCGGGCCTGGCTCGCATAGCTTTCGCGCGCTCGGTGTCCACGGCGGATCCTCGTGTGCTGTCGAGCAGGGTGAGCGACTGCACGTCCTGCGGGTGTCGTGCCGCGAGATAGGTCGCGATGACTCCACCCCACGAGGTGCCGATGATGTGCGCGGGCAGGTGACCGAGGTGGTGAAGGAGGTCACGGACTGCCTGGAGGTATCCGTCGACGCCGAGTGTCGCGGACGGGTCCGGAGACGCACCGTAGCCGGGGGCGTCCCAGGCGATGGCAAGATACTTCTCGGCGAGCAGCTGCGCGGCGGAGTCGAAGGTGCGCGCGTTTCCGCCGATTCCGTGCAGCATCAGAACGGGGGAGCCGCTTCCGCGAATGAGTGCAGACACTCCCGCCACGGTCACGCGGCGCGGCGCGGTGTCGCTCATATGAGAGTCACCGGCCTGCCGACGAGGTCGCGCAACGCGCGCAGCACGGCGAGGGGGACGACAGCGCTGGTCGCGGGATTCTCCGGCGACGGCTGGTTGCCTATGACGAAACGGTGCGAGCCGATCGTCGCGTCGACCCGGATCTCGTGGGTGGTGGTGGCGCAGCCGGGATCGGCGATCACGACGGCCTCGACGAGCGATGGGTCGCCTGCCGCGAGCGCCGTCGACATCGCGACGTTGGCGGAGCGCGGGAATGCGCGCGCGATCGCCTCGGGCTCGCCGCGCAACACCTCGACCGGAGCTAGCGCCTCCGTGAGGCTGCGGCGCAACCGGTCGTCCATCCAGGACTGCACGAGCGTCGTCGGCTTCTTGGTGGTGTGGATCGTGACCTGCGTGAGGAGCCGTCGGTCTGCCAGCGCCCGCACCAGATCGAGCCCGCCGACGGCGCCGGTCGACAGATAGAGCCGGCCGGGGCCGGCGGTCAGGCGTTCGTGGACCCGCGGTTGCGCGAGTGCTCCGATGGACAGGGCCAACAGGTCGACGCCAGCACCGATGATCGGCGGGCCGTGGGTGGCGAGAGCGTCCTGGCCGGCGGCCTCCACCACGAGATCGGCGTGCCGGACGAGGTCGTCCCACGACCAGGACTCGCGGTATTCACCACGGATGCCCTCTTCGTCGATCGTCGCGATCAGACGGGCACCGGCCACCTCGCCCGCCCGCAGCGCCTCCGCGACGGGCGCGCCGATCGCGCCGGCGCCGAGCACCACGACCTGACGGGCCGGACGGTCAGACATTCTTGTTCCGGGCGAAGTAACCGGGATCAGGGACACCGGCCATGTGGCCGCGGATGGTGCTGGTGGGTGGCCCCGCCGTGCCCCATTGGTCGGACAGTTCCGGGGTGCGCGGCCATACCCGGCACAGCCAGCTGTCTTCGTCGATCTGTGCGACCTGTGAGGTGTATTCGCACACCAGACCCGCCGGGTCGGTGAAGTAGGAGAAGGTATTGTCTCCCGGCCCGTGACGGCCGGGTCCCCATTTCGGGGTCACGCCCGCCTGCCGGAGGTTGCCGATCCCTCGCATGAAGTGGTCGATCGAGGTCATCTCGTACGCTACGTGGTTCAGTGACGTCCACGCCGCCTGGTTGAACGCGATGACGTGGTGATCGTGGTTGCAGCGCAGGAATGCCATCTGGTGCTCGGACCAGTCCGAGATCCGCATACCGAGCACTTGCGTGTAGAAGGCACAGGCCGCGTCGATGTCGACGGTGTTGAGCACGACGTGGGCTATCTTGCGCGGGATCGCCGCACGCCCGCCGGGGTCCTGTCTGACCACGGCGTATCGCTCGACGGACAGTTCAACCAGCCGCCCTTCGGGGTCGACCAGTTGCAGGCCATATCCTCCGGCAGCGTCGTCGAGCGGACCCGGGCCGTGGACCATGGGCACGTCGAGGCGTTCCAGCCCCCGCGCGGCATCGTCGACGGCTCGGCGATCGTGTAGGCCGAAGACGATCTTGCCCAAGGCATTTTCCCCGTGCTGGGCAAGGTGCAGAATATGGTGCTCTTGACCGGTGCCACGCAGCCAGGCAACTCCTTTGCCCTGTTCGACGGCACTCAACCCCCACGTGTCGGTGTAGAAGTCGGCCGTGCGGTCGGGATCGGGCACGAGGAGGGACACCGAGCACAGTGAGTGCATGTCCGCGACTGGTGGCCCGGAGTTGATGATCATGGTGTATTTCTCCTCGAGATCAGGGGGTTGCCTGGCTGCGTCGGCCCGTTTCGGTCAGCGGGTCACGCCATACATCTCGGAGGTCTCGGGGTAGGAGGGCAGCTGGGGCTTCTGCGTGCCGATGATCACGCAGATGACTGCGTCGGTGTCTCCGACATTCTTCAGGCTGCGCGGCACGCCGGCGGGAACGCGGATCATGTCGCGGTAGCCGAGCTTGCGGGTCGCCTTCTTCGTGCCGTCCTCGACGTCGTGCACCGAGAACTCCACGTCGCCCTCTAGGACGAAGAACGCTTCTTCGACGTCGTGGTGGGTGTGCTCGGGCCCCTCGCCGCCCGCGGGCACGCGCATGTTGGAGAAGGTGAATCCTCCTGCGGGGAGGATGTTCCCGTCACCCTCGTGGTTGCCGGTGGCACCGGAGCCGATGTAGCGGATCTGCGCACGGCGGAACTTCTCACCCTTCTGGTCGGCTTGGAACGCGAGGGTGTCCCAGTCCTCCTGGCGGGTCTCTCGCAGGGCGAGACAAGAGTCGATGAGAGCCTCGACGTCGGTGGCGGTCGTGTCGATCGTGGACATGCGCTTCCTTTCAGGGTCTTGCCGAGAAAGTATCTCAGCTCTAAGATGTCTACTACTATGACGAGATGTCGTCCCGGCGTCAACACCTCGTCGCCACCTTTTTTGTTGACCATGCCACGTATGAGGTATCTCGGAGTTCATTGCACGTCGGTCCAATCCGATTCGCAACGACGCAAAGCATCTTTGAACTAAGGAGAAACGATGACTGCTACGGTCGGCGCCGCCATCCCGGCGCAGTGGAAGGACGAGCTGCTGATCGGAGGCCGATGGAAGCAGGGCAGCGGCGCGCGGATCGACTCGGTCGACCCGGCGACCGGAGAGACGATCTTCCGGTTCAGCGGCGCCTCGGTCGCCGACGTCGACGAGGCCGTGGCCGCTGGGGTGACCGCCGCGAAGCACGGCGAGTGGAGCCGGATGCTTGCGCACGAGCGTGCGCGGGTGATCCGCCGGATCGGCGACGTGATCGAGGACCGGGCCGAGACCATCTCCCGGGTGCAGACCGCCGACACGGGTAAGACACTGGGCGAGACGAGGGCACTGGCTCTGTCGGCGGCCGCCACGTTCCGGTTCGCCGCGGCGGCACTGGAGACCATGGAGGAGGCGGTCACTCCTTCACGGGGCGACTACTTGACTGTCGGAACGCACGAGCCGTACGGAGTCGTGGGTGCGATCACCCCGTGGAACTCACCGATCGCCAGTGAGGCTCAAAAGGTGGCGCCCGCCCTCGCCGCGGGCAACGCGGTGGTGCTCAAGTCGCCGGTATGGGCACCGTGCGTCTCTCTTCTGCTCGGCCACCTGTGCGAGGAGGCCGGTCTGCCCCGCGGCCTGCTGTCGGTGCTGCCTGGAGCCGGCTCCGTCGCCGGAGATGCGCTCGTGCGCCACCCGCAGGTCGGGAAGATCTCGTTCACCGGCGGTACGACCACCGGGCGGATCATCGGCGCCGTCGCGGCAGACAAGATCATGCCGGTGACTCTCGAGCTGGGCGGGAAGTCGCCGACCATCGTCTTCGACGATGCAGACGTCGAGCAAGCACTTGCCGGCGTATTGTTCGGGATCTTCTCGTCGAGCGGGCAGAGCTGTATCGCCGGGTCAAGGGTGTTCGTGCAGCGTGGCATCTTCGCGCGGTTCGTGGATCGGCTGGTGCAGCGGACGCGATCGTTGCGTGTCGGACCGGGCACGGATCCGGCGACGCAGGTCGGGCCGCTGGTCCACGTCGAGCACAGGGAGAAGGTGCGGCGGATGGTCGACGACGCGGTCCTGGCCGGGGCTCGAGTCCTGTGCGGGGGCGAGGTGCCCAAGGGCGTGGAATACGACCACGGCGCCTACTATCTGCCGACCATCCTCACCGACGTCGATAACGCGGACCGGATCTGTCAGGAGGAGATCTTCGGGCCCGTCGCCGTGGTGCTGCCGTTCGACGACGAGAGCGACCTGATCGAGCTTGCCAACGACACCGAGTTCGGGCTCGCCTGCGGGATCTGGACGGGGGACTATCGCCGGGCCCACCGAGTCGCGAAGGCGGTTGAGGCGGGGACGGTGTGGATCAACACCTACAAGCAATTCAGCATCTCGACCCCGTTCAGTGGCCAGAAAGCCAGTGGCCTGGGCACGGAAAAGGGCCGGGAAGGGATCAAGTCCTACATGCGGCAGAAGAGCATCTACTGGGACACGTCGGGCCGCCCGCTGCCCTGGGCTGCGCAGATCGGCGGCTAGCCGGTGGTGCTCTCGCGATCCGAGCGGCATCTTTCGTACGTCTCGAGTGAG
>CAYPQR010000010.1:0-20956 GCA_964412865.1 uncultured Intrasporangiaceae bacterium | reverse complement strand
GCTCGGCGAGCCCGACGAGCACGACCTCACCGACGAGCAGCCCGACCGGTTCGGCCAGCCCGACGAGCTCGTCGAGCCCCACCGAACCCCCGACCCCGACTCCGACCACCACGACTCTCCCGGTGACCGGCTGACGCGCCGCCGAGAGGCATACTTGCTCGCCGAGAGGCACACATTTTATGTGCACCTGTCAGCGGGTATGTATGCCTCTCGGCGAGGTGTGGCGTTGGGTCGGCCACGACGCGACTACTTGTCCAGCCACACCTTCTGCAGGAAGTAGTTGCCCGTCGCGCCGGGGTGGAAGTTGTGAACCTTCTTGGAGTACGAGTAAATCCCCGGCACATAGAACATCGGAATGTACGGCACGTTCTTGTTGATGATCTGCTGCATCTGGTGATACTTCTTCGTCCGGACGGCCTGGTTCGACGCCCTGCTCGCGGTCGCAGCCAGCTTGTCCATCTCCGCGCTCTTGAACCACGTGTAGACCGTGTGGACACCTCCGCTGAATGTGCCTGCGAAGCGAGCGATCTCATCGGGGTCCACGATGTCCGTGGTGTAGAGGCCGAACGCCATGTCGTAGTTGCCGGCATGCTTGGCCGTGACAAGGGCGGCCGGGTCCAGGGTCTTGATCGTCAGTTTGATGCCGATCTTGGCCAGGTCGCTCTGCACCAGTTGCGCCTCGGTCGAGGCGTTCTGGTCGCCGGACGCCACGGTGATCGTGGTGTGGAAACCCTTCGGCACGCTCGATTTCGCCATTTCGGCTTTCGCCGCGGTGAGGTCCTGCGTCGTCGGCTTGATCGATGCGTCGTGCGCCCACGTGGCCGGCGACAGATAGGCTCCGGCGATGGTGCCGTGGTTGTAGTAGACCGATTTCAGTATCGCCTTCTTGTTGATCGCATACCTGATCGCCTTGCGCACGTGAATGTCGTTCAGCGGCTTGCGCTTCGTGTTCATGCCGAGGTAGTCCACCTCGCTCGACTGGAACGTGCTGACCTTGAGGTTGGGCTGCTTCTCCAAGGCCTTGATGCTGGAATTCGACGGGTATTCGTTGATCTGGATCTGCCCACTCGACAGCTGCGTGCTCCGGGTGTTGCTGTCTGGGACAACGGTGAAGTTGACGGAATCCAGTCGGGGAGTCCCCTTCTGCCAGTAGTCGGGGTTCTTGACGATCTTCAGACTGCTGCCCTTCGTCCAGCTCTTGAACTTGAACGGGCCGGAGCCGATCGGATGGGCGGCAAACGCCTTCTTGGACTTCCCTGCATAGTCCTTGGGGATGATCGAGTTGGCGTACAGCGCCATGTCGGCGGGCAGGGGCGCCCACGGCTTCTTCGTGTGGAACACGACGGTGTGCGGGTCCGGGGTGTCGATCTTCGTGATGACCGAATCGATGAAGGAGAATGGCGCGTCCTTCTTCTGGTTCTCCTCGATGGAGAACTTCACGTCCGCGGAGGTGACCGGCTTGCCGTTGGTGAACTTCGCGTTCTTGCGCAGGTGGAAGGTCCAGCTGAGCTTGTCGCTCGACTGCTTCCACGACGTGGCGAGGGATGGTTTGACACTCTTGCCGTCGCGTGCGGGGGACGTCAGCGTGTCGTAGATCTCCTCGATGACCCAGATCGACGCATTGTCCGTGGGCACGGAGGGAAGCAGGCTGGTCGCCTCGTCGGCCCGGGCCATGACCAGCTTGCCGCCGGATGACGGCGAGGCCGCGGAGGTCGTGCTACCACCTGATGAGCACGCCGCGAGTGATGCGGCGGACGCCATCACCACGGCACCGTACAGAGCCTTTCGATGTGTCATGAGCATGCACTTCCTGTCGGGGGTTGATGGACTTCTTCTGATGTCTGTCGAGGCTCGTCGAGCCGCTGCAGCCGATGCGGGGCCAGCTTCGCGACGTCGAGCCCCCGATCGACGAACTCTGTTGGCACATGGTCGCCTCGGACCAAAGCGGCACCGACGACAGCGGTGGCCGGAGCCGTCTGAATGCCGTAGCCGCCCTGGCCGACGAACCAGTGGAAGCCGGGCATCTGCGGGTCCGGGCCGAGGACGAAGTCATGGTCCGGAGCGAACGTGCGCAGGCCCGCCCACGACGTGGTCACGCTACGGATACCGAGTGTGGTCGCCGCGTTGATCTCGTCGATGGCGCGGGCGATCTGGAGCTCGTCGGGTTTCGCATCCATCGGCGGGCACGGAGTCTCGTCCGCCGGGGAGCAGAGGAACTGCGGGCCCTCGGGTTTGACGTAGAATCCCTGGTCGACATCACTGAACAGCGGTAGATCTGTGGTCTCGACACCGCGAGGCACGTTGACCATGAAGATCGTTCGGCGCAGCGGTGTCAGGCCCACCGGGACGGCGCCCGCCAGTCGAGCGAGTTCGTCGCCCCACGCACCTGCCGCATTCACGACATCTGCCGCGCGCCACTGCCGCCCGTCCGTCGTCGAGACGAGCCAGTTGTCGCCGGTGCGCGTCAGCGCATCCACCTTGGCGCTCTTCACGACCTGGCCGCCGTTGGCCGTGAGACCACGCAGGTATCCCTGGTGCAGGGCGGCGACATCAACCTCCATCGCCCCCGGCTCACGAATGCCGCATTCGACATACGCGCGCCGCACCGGAGGAAATGCCCGCGCGACCTGATCGGCGCTCAGGAGCTCCACCGCGGGCACCAGTCGGCGCACGTCGGCGTACAGCTGCTCGACGACCTCACCCCGGCCGGATCTGGCGAACTGGACCAGCGGCCGCGGGGTCAGCAGCTTCGATTCGAAGAATGGCGGTGGCGACTCCAAGAACGCCCGGCTTCCCGTTGTCAGTGCGCGGATCTGGGGCCCGCCGTAGGTTTCCAGGAACGTCGCAGCCGAGCGACCCGTCGTGTGATAGGCGAGTACGGGCTCCATGTCCAGGACAACCACCGAGGCATGTTTCGACAGCTCGAAGCCGATCGACGCGCCGGCGATTCCGCCGCCGACCACGACCACGTCATACCGCTGGATCATCAGGGCGTCCTTCCGGATCGGTCAAGTCTGGCTCTGGTGCGATCACGTGAGCGCCCTTGCAGCGACATCCCAGCGGGCGACGATGCGTCCGTCGCGGACGACGACGAGGTGACGGGCGAGGTTCACGACCGGGCACACGTGGTTCGGGATCAGCGTGACGACGGTGCCGACCTCGCACGGTTGCGCGCCGGGTGGGAGGGGGACGACGCCATGGTGGTCGTACAGCCTGGTCACCACGAGATCACGGTCGGCGAGCAGTGCGTAGCCCTCCAGCCACGGCTGAGTCTCGCGGCCGAGGCATTTGGTGCCGGCGTCGACGACGAACTGTCCGTCGACAGATCGGCTCACGACGGTGCAGGCGACGCGCAACGCGACGTCCCGCATTCCGCAACTGCCGATGGCGACCTGTTGTCGGTCCTGGAACACATAGGTCCCGGGCCGCTCCTCGGTCACCAGCCCGTCGGCGGACATCATCGCGGTCGGCGTGGACCCCGCGCTGACCACGCGCGCCTCGATCCCCTCTCGGCGCAGTGCATCTACGGCTGTCGCGAGGGCCTGCACCTCGTCTCGGGCGGCACGTTGCGCCGCCCCGTCCAGGCCGTACGAATGCCCGCCGTGCGTGTACACGCCGAGCACGTCGAGGCCGGCCCGCTCCGCGGCGACCGCGATGACTCCGGCGTCGGACGGGCGCACGCCGACCCGGCCGCCACCCGAGTCGACCTCCACGAGGACACGAAGGGGATGCTCCGGCCCGGGGCTGATGGCGCCGATCGCCCGGGCGGACTCGACGGAGTCGACGCCGATCGACAGCGTGACCTGGTCGTGCAGTGCGCGCAGCAGGTCACGCTTGGCGCCACCGGGCCAGATCGGGTATGCGACGAAGACGTCGCCGATGCCGGCGTCGGCCAGCACCTTCGCCTCGCCCAACGTTGCACAGGTCTGTCCGATGGCGCCGTGCTGCCGCTGAATACTCGCGATCTGAATCGTCTTGTGGGTCTTGAAGTGCGGACGCAACGCGACGCCGCGGTCACGCAGTTGCGAGGCCATGCTCGTCACGTTGTGTTCGAGAACGTCCAGGTCCACGAGCAGTTCCGGAGAGTCCAGACTCTCCAGGATCGCCTCAGAAATCACCACGACGGCCTCCTGACATGATCTCGACTCCTCCACGCTCGATGCGACACGACCGGGCTCACACCGACCGCGCCAGGGCCACCCAGCAGCGCAACGCCTGGTGCACACCGACGATCTGCTCGGCGTCATACGAGACCGAGCGGGCACCGGTGCGTGTCGAACCCGGCAGCATGGTCGCTGCCTCTGCCATCACGCTGCTGTTGAACTCAGCTTCGATGCTGAACGGTGCCGGCGGTTTCCACGGCTGCATCGACTGCCGTTCGCGCACGGCGACACCCGCCTCCTCACGAATGAGCTCACACGCCCGGGCCGGGTGCAGACTCTCGACCACATGCCGTCCGTGCGAGACCTTCGTCGCCACCGTGCGGATCGATGGCAGCCAGGTCTTGACCTGGCTGGTCACCACGTCGTCACCCGCGATCAGCCCCACCGGGACGCCGAATTCGCCGGCGGTCGCGGCGCACAGGTGGGACTCCGACCACAGCTCGCCGTTGACCACCACGCGGGAGAACGCCGCGCTGGACATGGTGTGCTCGAACGCGGCGTTCGGTGTGCCGGCCGCCGCGTGATAGCCGACGAACATCGCCAGATCGAAGTCCTCGCCGATGCCCTGCATCATCCCCCAGGGGATCTTCGGGCTCCCGATCAGCAGCGAGGCTCGCGGATCAAGCCTGTCCGGCACGAGATTCGCCATGTCGCCATGTGAGTCTGCGACGACGACGCGGTCGGCGCCGGCATCGAAGCACCCCGCGACGGCCGCGCCGGCCTCGTCGGTCATCAACTTCCTGAGCGACTCGTAGTCATGCTCGCCGCGGCGGACCTGACGGTTCGCCGCGACGCCGGCGACACCCTCCATGTCCACGGATATGTGCACACTGACCATTGGTTCCGACTCCCTTGCGTCTCGTCGATTCCGCGATGATGTGAAAGGCTTCCCGGGGCTTGGCCGGCTACCCGGTGAGCCGTGGAATCGCGTCGAGCAGCGTCTTGGTGTAGTCGGATTCGGGTGTGTCGAAGAGCCGCGCGCACTCCTGCTCCTCGACGATCTCCCCGTGATAGATCACGTTGACCCGATCACACAGGGTCCGGATGATGGACAGGTCGTGGGAGATGAACAGGATGGACAAGTTCATCTCGTCGCGGAGGTCGAACAGCAGGTTGACGATGCTCGCCTGGACAGAGACGTCCAATGCCGCGACCGGTTCGTCCGCGACCAGCAGACTCGGGTCGACCGACAGGGCACGGGCGATCGCGACGCGCTGGCGCTGCCCTCCGGACATTCCCGACGGCCGGTGCTCGAGGATCGAGCCGGGCAGTCGCACCATGTCCATGAGTTCCCGGCACCGAGCGTCGATCTCGCGCCCGCGAAGCCGCGTGTGGCGCCGTATCATCTCGGCGAGGGTGCCCTTGATGCTCATGCGCGGGTCGAGCGAGCCATAGGGGTTCTGGAAAACCATCTGGATCTGTCGCCGGTCGGCCGCGCTCCGCTTCTGCCGGAGCTCGTGGTCCTTGAACCGGATCGATCCGGAGGTCAGGGTCTGCAGCCCTACGATGGCCCTGGCGATCGTCGACTTGCCGGACCCGGACTCGCCGACGAGTCCGACGATCTCGCCGGTGTTCACGTCGAGGGATGCGTGGTCGACGGCGTGGAGCACCGACGCCTTTCCTCGTTGCCGGAAATCGACCACGAGATCTTCGCATCGAAGCAGCGCCTCTTCGTCGCTCATTCCGCACTCTCCTGGACTCGCTGTGCCGGCGGTCGCCGCTTGCCGAGGTCGGGGCCGGTGCTGCCCACCTGATGCAGGCAGTGAACGATGCGGCCCGGAATGTGCGATGTGTCGGGGATCTGACCGACGACGCAGTCGTCCTGCCGGTATTCGCAGCGCGGCGCGAACGGGCATCCGGTGGGCCGGTCACCCAGCGAGGGGGCACTGCCGGGAATCGAATAGAGGCGACGGCTGATCCGGTCGATGTCGGGCGTCGACCGCAGGAGCGCCTCCGTATACGGATGTCTCGGCTCGGAGAGGATGCTGGTCAGGTCGTCCGAACTCTCCATGACGTTGCCGCCGTAGAGCACGGTGAGCGAGTCGCACAGTTGCGCCACGACCGCGAGATCGTGGGTGACGTAGACCAGGCCGACCCCCAACTCGTCACGCAGTTCGGTGAACAGCTCGAGAATCTTCCGCTGCACCGTCACGTCCAGCGCCGTCGTCGGTTCGTCGCACAGGACGATCTTCGGATCCCGGGCGACCGCCGAGGCGATCATGACGCGCTGCTGCAGGCCTCCGGAGAGCTCGAACGGGTAGGCGTCCGCCCGGGTGCCGGCATCGTCGATACCCGCGCGCTCCATCAGATGAACGGCATACTCTCGTGCCTGTTTCCTGTTCATGCGTCTCTCGTGGATCGCCGCGTCGACGATCTGCTCACCGACCGGGATGACCGGGTTGAGAGCGACGGCCGGCTCCTGGAAGATCATCGAGATCGTCGATCCACGCAGCTGCGCCAGCGCTCTCGCGCTGTGCCGGCCACCGGCCGCGAGGTCGTACTCGGTGCCATCGACCAGCAGCCGGCCTGCGGTGACATGTGCGTTGGAGGGCAGCAGCCCGGTGATCGCGCGCAGCGTCAGGCTCTTGCCCGATCCCGATTCGCCCACCAGTCCGCGTGTTTCGCCGGCACGGAGGCTGAAGGACACGTCGTTGACGGCCGTGAGGTTCTGCCCGTCGACTTCGACCTCGACCGTCAGGCCCGTTACGTCAAGCATCGGCTGCCCGTTGTGAGTGCTCGCCATCCTTGGTCCCCTATCGGTTCGTGCGGAGCGTGTGCGCGAGCCCGTCCCCGATCAGGGCCAGGGCGAGGCTGGTCAGGATGACGGCGCCCGCGGGGAACAGCGTCATTCCGTAGTATCCACCGGCGAGGAACTGCTGACCGTCGGCCATCATCGAGCCCCAGTCGGGTGTCGGCGGGACGATCCCGAGACCGAAGTAGCTGAGCGTGACGATGACACCGATGTCCATCACGATGTCGCTCATGGCGTAGATGATCGCCTGCGAGATCACGTTGGGCGCCATGTGCCGCGCGAGGATTCGGATCTTCGAGATGCCGCCGACCTGAGACGCGAGGACGAACTCCTTGTTGCGCACGACCATCGCCTCTCCACGGACGATGCGGGTGTAGGCGACCCATGACACGACGGTGATGGCGATGAAGATGCTTCGCGTGCCGTTCCCGAGGATGAAGACCAGCGAGATCACCAGGATGAAGAACGGGAAGGCCGTGAAGATGTCGGCGATGCGCATGATCACGTTGTCGACCCAACCGCCGAAATAGCCTGTGATGACACCCAGGACACAGCCGATGATGAACGGTGCGACGACCGCGGATATGGCGATGGTCAGGTCGCTTCTGGCGCCATACAGGACCCGGGCGAAGATGTCCCGGCCGAGATTGTCCGTCCCGAACAGGTGTGTGCTCGACGAGCCCTGCAGCGCCTGGGCGACATTCGGTTTCGTCGGGTCGAAGGAGGTGAGCAGGGGTGCGAAGACGGCACCGGCGACGATCACCGCGAGAATCAGACACCCGACGAGAAGTTCGGCGTTGCGCACACCCTTCCTGCGGGTGTGGGTGTCGGCGACCTCGACGACCTGCTCTTCTACCGCTTCCGCTGTCATGCCAACCTCACTCGCGGGTCAAGTCGTGCATAGATGATGTCGGTGATCAGATAGACGATGATGACGAGGAGGCCGAAGACCAGGGTGCATGCCTGGACGACGGCATAGTCACGATTCAGGATGCCGGTCATCAGCATCGATCCCATGCCCGGGATGGCGAAGACCTCCTCGATGACGAGAGCCCCGCTCGCCAGTGCCCCGACCTGGATCCCGAGGATGCTGACACCCGAGACGCTCGCATTGCGGAGCACGTAACGCCGCTGAACCCGCCGTTCTGCGAGGCCTTTCGACCGGGCGAACGTGACGTACTCGCTGTTCCCGGACTCGATCATCGAGTTCTTCAGGCCTCGCACCAGGACCGGGACGATCGTGAGCGCGATGGTGATGGACGGCAGGATCAGGGCCCAGATCCGCCCGCCGAACGACGAGGGGTAACCGCCGGCCGGGAACAGTCTGATCCGCACCCCGAGGAAGAGGATGAGCATGCTTCCGATGAAGAAGGCCGGTGCTCCCTGCACGATCGCGTTGAACAGCCGCACGACGTATGCGCGGGGACCCTCGGGATTCGAGGCGCTCCACGACGCCAGTGGCACCGAGATGATCGTGGCGAAGAGCGCACTCAGGATGATCAGAATGATGGTCACCGGCAGTCTTTGGGCAAGGAGCTGGGTTATCGGCGCGCGGAAATAGATCGACGTCCCGAGGTCGCCCTGCACCAGCTGACCGAGATAGTGCACGTATTGCGTCGGCAGGCTTCCGGTCAGGCCCAGCTGGTCACGCAAAGCCTCGACCGAGGCCTGAGTCGCCTTCGGCCCGAGCGCGATCCGCGCTGGATCGCCCGGCGCGACGTGAAGCAGCAGGAACGACCCGGTCACGACTCCCCAGATCACGGGTATGGAGAGCAGTAAGCGGCGCGAGATCCATCGATACATAGAGTTGCTTTCTCTTGGCGTTCAATGGTCGATTCCGAGGGCCGTGGACCGACTTCGCCCATGGGCCCTCGGAATCAGGGCCCTACTTCGACAACCAGACATCCTCCAGGTTGTAGTTTCCGGTTGCGCTCGGATGGAATCCGTGGACCTTCGTCGAGTACGCGTACATCGCGGGCGCGTAGTAGAGCGTCACGTAGGGGACGTTCTTGGCGATGATGGACTGCATCTGATCGTAGTAGCCCTTGCGCTTCTTCTGGTCGGTCACGCGGTTGGCCTGATTGACGAGTTTTTCCATCTTGGCGCTCTTGAAGCCCGTCCAGAGTGTCTTCGCGTCGGAGTAGACGCCGGCGAAAGCAGCGATCTCGCTCGGGTCCACGATGTCGGTCGTGTAGCGGGCGAACCGCATGTCATACGTCTGGTTCTCCTGCGCGGTGACGAGGGCGGCGGGGTCCATGGTCTTGATGTGGACCTTGATGCCGATCTTGGCGAGGTCGCTCTGCACCAACTGCGCCTCGGTCGCCTGCACCTGGTCACCGGATGCGATCGAAATGGTGGTCGAGAAACCGTGGGGTGCAGATGACTTGGCCAGGGAGGCCTTGGCGGCCGCAACGTCGAACTTCGGCCCCTCGAGGTCCGAGTTGTGCGCCCACGTGGCGGGAGACAGGTAGGCGTTCGCCAGCTTGCCGTAGCCATAGAGTGCGGCCTTCAGCAGCGCCTTGCGGTTGATCGCCTGGCTGATCGCCTCGCGCACGTGGATGTCGTCGAACGGCTTGTGGTCGTTGTTGATCGCGAGGTAGTCGACTTCGCTGGACGGGAATGCCGTCAACGTGACGTTGGGGTTGGCCTTGAGGGACTTTGCGCTCGAATAGGGCGGGTATTCGTCGATCTGGGCCTGCCCACTCGACAGCTGCGTGCTGCGCGTGTTGCCGTCGGGCACGACCGTGACCGTCACGCGGTCGACGTGCGGCCGCTTCTTGTCCCAGTACTTCGGGTTCTTCGAGAGCTTCAGGCTGCTGCCCTTGGACCAGCTGTCGAGCTTGAAGGGGCCGGAGCCGATCGGGTGGGCCGAGAACTCCTTCTTGGATTTTCCGGCGTATCCCTTGGGCACGATGGAGTTCGGATACATTCCCATGTCCGCGGGGAGTGCGGCCCACGGTGTCTTCGTGTGGATGACCACGGTGTGCGCGTCGGGTGTCTCGACCTTGGACACGGCGGTGTCGATGAAGGCGTTCGGCGAGGAGGGCTTCATGACCTGCTCGATGGAGAACTTCACGTCGGCGGAGGTCACGGGCTTGCCGTTGCTGAACTTGGCATCGGGACGCAGGTGGAAGGTCCAGCTGAGCTTGTCGGACGACTGCTTCCACGACGTGGCCAGGTCGGGCTCGAGCGACTTGCCGTCCTTGGACGGGACGACCAGGGTGCTGTAGATCTCCTCGAGCACCCAGATGGACGCGTTGTCGGTCGGAGTGCTCGGGACGAGGCTGGTGATGTCGGCGGCACGGGCCATGACGAGGGTGCCTCCCGACTGGGGCGATCCGCCGGACGTCGTGCCGCCCGCGGCAGTCGAACCTCCTCCTGAGGATGAACAGGCGGCGAGGGTGGCGGCCGCCGACACGATGGCGACGCTGCTGGCGATGGTGCGGTATCTCACGGGAGCTGGCCTTTCTGGAAGGCTGTGGGAGCGGAGTAGGTTTCGCTGATCATTCGGCGGGGGATGAGGGCCTGATCTGTCGAGCGGCCCGTTTCGCTGTGGCGAGGGTCCGCCGGGCTCGGCTGAGGGAGGATGAGGTGCGCGCGCCGGTTCATGCCCAGGACCTCTCGAAGGCGGGCGCGTGGGTGACGAGATAGTCGTCGAAGGTCTCGCGCCGTGTCGCGAGGTGCGCGACACCGTCCTGGCAGAACACGATCGGCGGGCACAGCGCGCCGTTGTAATGGTTCGACATCGTGTAGGAGTACGCGCCGGTCACCGGCATCATCAGCAGGTCGTTCGGACGCGGCTGCGGCAGCACCGCGTCGTGCACCATCAGATCCCCCGATTCGCACTGACGGCCGACCACATCGCAGGTCGTTGCCGGCTCATCGTTCATCTTCAGCGGAAGACATGCCTCATACGCCTGGCCGGTCAGGGCGATGTCCATGTTGTCGGCCATCCCGCCGTCGACGGCGACGAACGTGCGCGCTCCCGTCTTGACGGAGTTGACCCGATAGAGCGTGACGCCCGCCCGTGCGACGAGGGAGCGTCCCGGCTCGACCATCAGGGTTGCGTCCGGCGGCAGCGCGTCCGCCGCCGCGGCGACGATCTCGTCGAGGTAGTCGTCGACGCTCGGCGCGGTCTGTTCGCGCGTGTAGGGCACGCCGAGCCCGCCTCCGACGTCATAGCGTGCGAACGTCCCGATCGAGGTGATGGCCTGCGTCGCCGCGCCGAACGGCGCCGTGTCGAGGATCTGCGAGCCGATGTGCGTATGTACGCCGGTCATCCGCAGCAAGGGGTGCGCACGGATGAGGCGGACGGCCTCCGCGGCCTGGTGCGGCGCGAAGCCGAACTTGGAGTTCGGATGACCGGTGTTCTGCGAGACGTGCGTGTTCGGGCTGACCCCCGGGTTGATCCGGATCATGACGTCCTGCGGCTCGTGTACGAGGGCGTCGAGCCGCCCCAGCTCGTCGAAGTTGTCGATCACGATCGCCGCGATACCCGACTTGAGGGCCAGCGACAGTTCGGCGTCGCTCTTGGCATTGCCGTGCAGGTAGATGGACTTCGGATCGACGCCCGCGGACAGTGCCATGACCAGTTCACCCTGGCCGGCCACGTCGATGCTGAGCCCCTCGGCCGATGCGAGGGAGTACATCGCGACGCAGGGAAGAGACTTCGACGCGAACAAGACCTCCGAGCCTGGCCGGCGACGACGCAGGCCCCGCAGGTATCTGCGCGCCTGCTCACGCAGGCCCGCTTCGTCGAAGATGTATGCGGGGGTTCCGAATTCGGCGGCCAGGTCGTCCAGCCGGCACCCGCCGATCGTCAGCACGCCGTCGGGCGTCACCGCGGAGGTCTCGGGCAGCAGATCCCGCAGGTCGCGCCACGCACCGGCGACGATCGGCGTGCTGGAACTCATGAATCCTCCTCGGACGACGGCTCCGCGACCACGACGTGGCGAGCCGGAAGTCAGTATTTCGAGTGGATGCTGCGCCGATCTTTGTGCGATAGATTGAACTATCAGCGTGCAATTTGGATGATGTGACAGCCGGAAGGGACCTCGATGGCATTCGGCCCCGGGGCCGTGGATGTGGCGTATCTCGTCAACACCTTGGGCAAGAGCGTGATCTGGCCACTGGCGACCGATGCTGCCCTGACCACCGCGATCGCCGCCCCGATCATCTATGACGCGGATGACAACATCCCGGACGTCGCCGGTGGCGTCCTGTTGCTGGTGGGGAGGCGACCGGACGAGGATGCGACGCTGCGGGCCGTCCGGGAGGCGGGCAGGCACGGGATCGGCGCAGTGGTCGTCAAATTGCGGGGCGGGCCCACGGACCGGCTCACCAAGGTCGCCGCCGAGGCAGGCTGCACCGTGCTGGCCGCGGCCGACGCCGTGCCGTGGCACCGCATCGACCAGCTCATCGCCGCGGCCGTGGCGGCCGGCGTGCGCAATTCGGACAGCGGCGAGGAGCTGTTCACACTGGCGAACACGGTCGCTCAGGCCGTGAACGGGGCGGTCGCGATCGAGGATCTCGACCGCAACATCCTGGCCTACTCCAACCTGGAGGGTCACGCGATCGACCAGATCCGGCGCAATGGCATCCTGGCTCGACGCGTGCCCTACTCGCCCAAGAACGAGGAGCAGTACCGCGAGGTATACCGGGCCCACGGCGTCGTCCACTTCCCAGGGGATCCCGAGGCGAACGAGTTGGGCCGCTGCGCCGTCGCCATTCGCGCGGGACGGCAGATCCTGGGCACCATCTGGGCCGTCGAGCAGGGACAACCGACCAACCCGACGGCGCCCGAGGTGCTCGTCGAGGCCAGCCACATGGCGGCAATCCGATTGCTGCAGAGCCAGGATGCGCACGACATCGACCGGCATCTGCACAGCGAATGGCTGCGGTCACTGCTGGAAGGCTATGCCACCGAGGCCGGCGCGAACGCCATGGACGGCGTGCTGGACCTCCACTCGTCGGTCCTCGCCGGATTCATGCTGCGGCCGGGTGGCCGCGATCAGACCCTGACCGGTCAACTGGCCAAGGCTGTGGAGCAGTACTTCACGGTGTTCCGGGCGCGCGCTCCCATCGTGTCGATCGGTCCCGCCGTGTATACGCTGCTGTCGGCCGCGTCGGACGCGCGCGCTCCGTATCGCGCGGCACGGAACTGCGTGCTCGCGATCGAGGCCCGTTTCGAGCGGCCGGTGCTGGCCGCGATCAGCAGTCCGGCACGCCGGGGCGCACGAGTGGTCGACCTGCGGCGAGAGGTCGACAGCATTCTGAGCGTGCTGGCGACGGATGACTCGACGCAGCGAAGTGTCGCCACCTCATACGACGTCCACGCGGCGCTCTTCCTTCGGCGGATCGCCGCGGACATCCCGCGCGAGGACCGTGTCCGGTATTCCGGGCTGCGCAGACTCATGGCCCATGACCAGCAGAAGGGGACGCCCTACACGAGCACGCTGCTCTCCTATCTCGTCTCGCTGGGCGACGTCGCCTCGGCGGCGAAGGAGCTGAACGTGCATCCGAACACCGTGAGATACCGCATCCAGCAGATCAAGGAGAAGTTCGATCTGCGGCTCGAGAGCCCGGACGACATGCTCGTCCTCTGGCTCTCGCTCCGCCTCGAGTCGATCCAGGACGAGGTGTGACCACGGCGGGGTTCACCGCGCGACACCTCGCCCCGGATCGTGCCGGGTCAGGGGATGTCGACTGCGTGATTGGTCAGCGACGTGAGGTAGGCCTCGCCGAGGTTCGCCCGCCGCGGCGAGATGTCGACGGGGGCGGCGCTGCGCGGCGTGCCGGCCGGGACGGCGCGCACCACGAACTCCTGGATCTGCGCGGGCTCCACCGGGGTCAGGTGGATCATGCACAGGATCTCGCCGTGCTCTCCGGGGATCGACCAGGTGACGTCGGCGGGGCTGACGGCGGACACGATCTCCGAGAGCGGTCGCGACGTGGAGAGCGGACCGACCTCGGCGACGGCCTGGGCGATCTGTGCGCGGCGCTGCGCGAGGGGCCGGTCGAAGTCCACGTTGTCGGCGAAGATCCGCGCCGCCAGGTCGTCGTCCCAGGACCGGACGAGGCGCTCGGCGTCCTGGCGCAGGGCCACCGTCTCGGGCCACAGGGTGATCCGCTCCGCGGGCGTGCGGTCATACGCGAGAAGCCGGCTCAGCGCCTCTCCGCACAGTTCGCCGGCGCTGCCGCGATGGCTGTTGGTCAGCGCGACGACGCCCAGCCCCGAGTCGGGATGCCAGCACATGAACAGGCTGAAGCCGGGCAGGCCACCACCGTGGGAGACGACAGTGCCCCGGTGCACGTCGAGGCCGATGCGCAGCCCCAGGCCGTATCCGCCGACATCCGCGTGGAGACCGCCGTCCGGTGCGAGGATCAGCGACGGCACGTCGACGATGTGCATCCGCTGCATCTCGCGTCGTGAGGCCCGCGAGAGGATCTGAGGCTCCTCACCCTTGGGTGGGCGGAATGCCGCGCCCAGCCAGGTGATCCATGTCGACAGGTCACGCACCGTGCTCATGATCCCGCCCGCGGCGGCGAAGGCACCCGACCGGTTGTAGGGGTATGGCACCCACGCACCCTCGGTGTCGAGGTGGTATCCGGTCGCGCGCACGATGTCGGTCGGTGCGGCGTTGTCGAAATAGGTCGAGGTCATTCCGAGAGGCTTCAGGATCTCGTCCCGCACGAAGTCCTCGATCGGCATGCCGACCGCGCGACCCACGGCCAGCCCGGCGAGGGTGTAGCCGAGGTTGGAGTATTCGTAGACCGCCCCGGGGAGGTGGCTGTAGCGCAGCCCCTTTCCGACCTGGGCCAGCAGTTCCTGCTCGTCGGCGTCGATGAACGGGTCGACCCACGAATTGTCCTCGGTCAGCCCTCCCGACATGCTGAAGAGCATGCCGAGCGTCGGAGGGTCGCACGGGTCATCGGTCGTGCCGGCCGCCGAGAACTGCGGGAAATAGGTGGTGATCGGGTCGTCCAGGCTGAGCAGTTCCCGGTCTCGCGCGATGAGCGCGGCGGCCGCGACGAAGCTCTTGGTCATCGACGCGATCGGGAAGACCGTGTCACCGTCGGGCACCGTGCCCTCATCGTCCGCGGCGCCGAAACCCGCGGAGTGTGTGACCCCGTCCGGCCCGGTGATCCCGTAGGCCAGCCCTCTGGCCATGTTCGCCGCCGTGTACTGGCCGAAATATGCATCGAGCTGCACCTCGATCGGGACGCGAATGACCTCATCTGACATGGGCGATTGACTCCTTGTGACGACGACGGGTGGGCCCGCATGAGCGGTGATTCCGGTGAGGCAACAGCGCGCGCGACGTCTGAGGTCTGCCGACCCGGAGCAACGCGCCCGACCTGCTGATGCCGACTCGTTCAGCGTATGTGCGCGTCGCCGCGCTCGCCTTGTCGGCTCGCACAGCAACCGCCCGGCGAGGTTGGCCGATCGCCCAGCACGCGCGCGGGCGACGGCGGCCGGTGCGCGTGTCGTAGGGTGCGACTATGCCGTCCGCGCCGAGACCCGACCCGCAGGACGGGTCGGTCTCTCTGGTCCCGAATGGCGGCGTGGCGGGGCATTTCGACGTCGTGGCGGCGGGCGATGTCGTCGGCCGGGCGAGTGTCGACCCGCTGCCGGGCCGCGAGTCGACCGGCGTGGTCGCCTGCTCGGTCGATCCCGGCCATCGCGGCCTCGGATATGCGCATCGCGCGCTTCGGCTGGTGATCGCGCACGCATTCGAGCAGCTCGCGATGCACAGGGTCGAGGCATACCTCGATGCCGACGACCGCACGGCAGCCCGCCTCGCGTCGCGGGCCGGGATGCGCAAGGAGGGCATCCTGCGCGAGTTTCGCCCGGGTCACGACACGGTGCTGATGGCCCGTCTGGCGAGCGACCCCGGGCCGACCACTCACGAGGCCTTCCGGGCCGGGCTGAACGCCGGCCTGCCGCGCAAGCGCGCCATCGCGCAGGGTCTGATCCGCGACGATCGCGGGCGGGTCCTGATGTGCGAACTGGTCTACAAGCGCTACTGGGATCTGCCCGGGGGAGTGGTCGACCCGGACGAGTCGCCGGCGCGCACCGTGGTGCGCGAGATCGAGGAGGAGCTCGGCGTCCGCGCGACCGTCCGTGGTCTTGCGGTCGTCACCTGGCTGCCTCCCTGGCAGGGATGGGACGACGCCACCCTGTTTGCGTTCGAGGCCACCGTGCCGGCCGGGCAGTGGGCCGACAGCGTGCTGGAAGCCCGCGAGATCAAGGCGATTCACTGGTGCGACGATGAGGCGCTGGAGCAGCATGCCGCGGCATACACGACCCGGCTGGTGCGGCGAGCGGTGCGGCAGATCGACGAGGGTTCGGGCACGGCATACCTGGAGGACGGCCGCGACCCCGACTGGTGACCCGAGCGTGGGTATGCCCGGACGGGGCCCTGCTCAGTCGTCCTGCTCCTGCAGGGCGGCTGCCATGTGCGCGCTGAGCAGCCGGCCCGCCTCCTGGATGTGGGCGGCCATGGCGTCGCGCGCTGCCTCCGCATCTCCGGCGCGAAGGGCGTCGAGGATCCCGACGTGCTCGTCGATGCTGGCCTGCGGCCATCCCTCGATCGTGGCATAGAAGCGACGTGGCGCGTAGCGCACGGCGATGCCGAGCAGCATGCTGATCTTCGGGGCGTCCGCCAGGCGATAGAGCGTGCGGTGGAATTCGAAGTTGGATCGCTCCACCTCGGCGAAGTCGTGCCGCCCGGCGGCCTGCTCGAGTTGCTCCTGCATCGCGGCGAGACGTTCGATCTCCGTGGTGCCGGCGCGCTCGGCCGCGCGTGCGGTCAGCTCCCCGGCGAGCAGCGCCTGCGCATCGAACGCATCGGTGATGTCCTTGCCGGTCAGCGGTTCCACGGTGAATCCGCGGCGGGGCGCCAGCTTCACGAAGCCCTGACTCTGCAGCAGCAGTAGGCCCTCGCGCGCCGGGGTCGCGCTGATCCCGAGCTCGGCGGCCACCGCCTCGGGCCGGATGAAGTCTCCGCCCGTCAAATGGCCCGCCGTGATCTGATCCCTGACGTATTCGGCTGCCTCGTCGCTGAGCAGGGGCCTGCGGGTCGAGATGCTCACACCCCGACCCTAGTCGGCGACCTCGCCGGGCAGGTCGCCGTTCGGCAGGGTGACGTCCCGTCCAAAGATCCTAGATAATATTTTCTATTTCCTATTGTAGTGTTGATCATGGGCGGCTATCGTCGGCCTACAGGGCCGATCCCGCCTCGCCGATCAGCCGGACGGCAGGGGCTCGCACGACCCGACGAGTGCGGCACGGGTGCCGCGAAACGGAAGGACCCGGGTATGCGGCCGTTGGACGGCATCACCGTGGTCAGCGTCGAGCAGGCGGTCGCCGCGCCGTTCGCGACGCGGCAACTCGCCGATCTGGGCGCCAGGGTCATCAAGGTCGAGCGGCCCGGTGCGGGCGACTTCGCGCGCGGCTATGACGAGACCGTGCACGGGCTGTCGAGTCACTTCGTGTGGCTGAACCGGTCCAAGGAGTCGGTCGTCCTCGATCTGAAGGATTCCGCGGATCTCGCGCTGCTGCACCGGATCGTCGATCGCGCGGACGTGTTCGTGCAGAACCTCGCTCCGGGCGCGGCCGACCGGCTCGGCCTGTCCGCCCGGGAGCTGCGCGCTGCCAACCCGCGCCTCGTCCACGCCGGTATTTCGGGCTATGGGGACGGCGGGCCATACACGCGCAAGAAGGCCTATGACCTGCTGATCCAGTGCGAGTCGGGCCTGGTGTCGATCACCGGCACGCCGGACCAGCCGTCCAAGGTCGGCATCTCCGCCGCCGACATCGCGGCCGGAACGTATTGCTACACCGGCATTCTCACGGCACTCCTTCAGCGGGAACGCACCGGCGAGGGAGCCGAGCTGACCATCTCGATGCTCGAGGCATTGGGGGAGTGGATGGGCTACCCGATGAACTACGCGGTGTATGGCGGCGCCCCGCCGCCGCGCAGCGGCGCGTCGCATGCTGCAATCGCCCCGTATGGTCCGTTCCGTTGTGCCACAGGCGGTTCCCCGACGAGTGGGAGATGCCCCCAGGTTTTCCTCGGCCTGCAGAACGAGCGGGAATGGGCGACCTTTTGCACAGACGTGCTTCGGGACCCGGAAACACTTGCCGATGAACGCTTCTCATCCAACAGCAGCCGCGTCGCGCACCGCGACGAACTGGCCACGGTCATCGAGGAGCGGTTCGCGTCGCTCGATGTGGAAGAGATCGAGAGACGACTCGACGGCGCGGGCATCGCAAACGCCCGGCTGCGCGACATGCAAGAGTTCGCGGCGCACCCGCAGCTCGAGTCACGCGATCGCTGGCGTGAGGTCGACACACCGGCGGGAGCCGTCCGCGCGCTCATACCGCCTGCGACGTTCGTCGGCGAGGAGCCTGTCATGGGCCCGGTGCCGGCACTCGGAGAACACACGGAGGCCATCCGTGCGGAGTTCGCCGATCCGGGCCGAGCCACCGGGAGCGCTCGATGATTGCCACCGACCTGGCGCGATGGGCCACGGAATACACAGCTTCCGCGGACGATGTGGCACTGGCGGACAGGTCGCTGAGGGACACGATGGCCTGCGCCGTCGCGGCACGCGACGAGTCGATCGTCGAGCATGCACGAGCTCTCGGCGAGGGCGGGCGCTGGGCGGTCGCGAGTCACATCCTCGACTTCGACGATCTGCACATGCCGTCCACGTCGCACGTGAGCACGGTCTGCGTGCCCGCCACCCTCGCGATGGGAGGCGGCGCGCGCGACTACCTCGCCGGCGCGGGCGTCATGGCGCGAATCGGGGCGGCACTGGGCTGGTCACACTACTCGGCCGGGTGGCACGCGACGACGACCTCGGGTGCGATGGGCGCCGCGGCCTGCGCCTCGAGCGCACTCGGCCTCGACGCCGTTGCCACGGCGACGGCACTCGCACTCGCGGTGCCGGCGTCCGGCGGCGTGCAACGGGCATTCGGCACCGATGCCAAGTCACTGCAGGTCGGATTCGCGGTGGACGCGGGTCTGCGTGCGGCGAGACTGGCGGCCACCGGCGTCACAGCCGATCCGCGTGCGGTGGACGAGTGGCTGGTGCTGGTCGGTGCCTCGTCGCAGGTCGCCAACCGGCTGGAGGACGATGCTCCCGCGGTGCCGGACGGCCTGGCGATCAAGGTCTATCCGTGCTGCTACGCATTGCAGCGGCCGATCGCCGCAGTGCATACGCTCCGTTCCGGCGTGGATCCCGACGGCGTGCAACGGATCCTGGTGCGCACGCCCGCATCCGCTGTCACCCCGCTGGTTCACCACCGACCGCGGACAGGCCTGGAGGGCAAGTTCAGCATGGAGTATGCCGTGGCGGCCGCCCTGCTCGACGAGCACTGCGGCTTCACGACATTCACCGACGACGCCGTGCAGAGGCCCGGGGCGCAGAGACTGCTCCGACGGGTCGAGATCCAGCTCGGCGACAGCGGCAACGGCCTCCTGGACGGCATGGTCGAGATCGACGTGCAGGGCTCCGACGGCCGGGTCCACAGCGCCACGCTCGACCAGCCGCCCGGGTCGCCCACGCGACCGCCATCCGCGGCCGAGCTGGGACGCAAGCTCGACGACTGCCTCGCGGGCTCCGGTGTGCGGTCGGCCGACCACCTCACCTGGCAGGCAGCGCCGGGGATGCTGCGCCGAACGCTCGGCGCGCAGCCACAGACCACTGCCGGCGCCGAGACGCCCTGACGACGCATGAAGGAGAACGACGTGGAAAGCCTTTCCGCAGAAGAGGTGTCGATCGTGGAGCTGGTGCGCGATTGGGTCACGCGCGAGGTGAAGCCGGTGGTGCACGAACTCGAGCACGCCAACACGTATCCGGAGAAGCTGATCGACCAGATGAAGGAGATGGGCATCTTCGGTCTGGCGATCGGCGAGCCGTGGGGGGAGACGAAGGTCGGCCTGCCGTGCTACGTGCTGGTGACCGAGGAACTCGCAAGGGGCTGGATGAGCCTGGCCGGCGCGATGGGCGGCCACACCGTCGTGGCCAAGCTGATCCAGGACCATGGCACCCAGGAGCAGAAGGACCGCTATCTGCCGCGTATGGCGACCGGCGAACTGCGCGCGACGATGGCGCTGACCGAGCCCGGTGGCGGGTCCGACCTGCAGGCCATGCGCACGACCGCTGCGTCCGTGGGCGACCACTACGTCGTGAACGGGTCGAAGATGTGGATCACCAACGCGCGACGCTCAGGCATGGTCGCGCTGCTCTGCAAGACCGACCCGCAGGCGAGGCCCGCGCACAAGGGGATGAGCATTTTGCTCTGCGAGAAGGGCCCCGGCTTCGAGGTGTCACGCGACCTGTCGAAGCTCGGCTACAAGGGCGTCGAGTCCTGTGAGTTGTCGTTCGACGGATATGAGGTCGCCTCCGATCAGTTGCTCGGGGGCGAGGAAGGGCACGGATTCCCCCAGATGATGCGGGGACTCGAGGTCGGACGGCTGCAGGTCGCCGCGCGCGCCCTCGGAGTCGGTCGGGCGGCGCTGGAGGATGCGCTGGCATACGCCCAAGAGCGGGAGAGCTTCGGCAAGCCGATCTGGAAGCACCAGTCGATCGGCAACTACCTCGCGGACATGGGCACCAAGCTCGAGGCCGCACGGCAGCTCACCCAGCACGCGGCACGCAGGGCCGAGGCGGCGGAGCGGGCGGACATGGAGGCCGGGATGGCCAAGCTCTTCGCCTCGGAGACGGCGATGGAGATCGCACTCAACGCGATTCGCATCCATGGAGGCTACGGCTACTCCACCGAATTCGACGTCGAACGCTACTTTCGTGACGCCCCGCTGATGATCGTCGGTGAGGGCACCAACGAGATCCAGCGCAACGTCATCGCCGCGCAGATGGTCAAACGAGGCACGGTCGCCCCATGACCGATCTCAGCGATGCGCGGACGATGCTCTTCGTGCCGGGCGACCGGCCGGAGAGGTTCGACAAGGCCGTGGCCGCGGGCGCCGATGTGGTCATCATCGACCTCGAGGACGCGGTCACGGCGGAG
>CAYPQR010000009.1:0-22336 GCA_964412865.1 uncultured Intrasporangiaceae bacterium | reverse complement strand
AGGCGGTGTCGATCGGTGCCGAGACCGTGAACGAGTGCTCCAGTTGCATGGATCAGCCTCCTGCTGCTGCGAGAACGGCGCGCCTGGTCAACACGGTCGCCAGGTGCTTGCGGTAGTCGGCGGCGCCGTTGAGGTCACTCGGCGGCGTGGTGCCGTCGGCCGCCGCGGCCGCGGCACGGCGCACCACCTCGTCCGAGGGAGCGGCCCCGACGAGCGCCTGCTCGACGGCGGTGGCACGCACCGGTGTCGAGTCCATGTTCGTGAGCGCGACGCGGGCGTCGGTGATGGTGCCGTCGTCGACCTTGACGGTCGCCGCCACCGCGACGATCGACCACTGCTGGGCAGTGCGCACGAACTTCTCGTAGCGCGCGCCCCATCCGGTGTGCTTCGGTATGCGGATCTGGGTGAGCAGTTCGGTCTCGCCGACGGCCGTCTGGAAGATGTCGACGAAGAAGTCCTTCGCGGCGACGGTGCGAGTGGCTCCCCCGGCCCCCGCGATGACCAGTTCGGCGTCCAGCGCCAGAGCCGCTGCGCCGACGTCGCCCGCGGGGTCCGCGTGCACGAGCGCACCGCCGACGGTGCCGCGGTGGCGCACCTGTGGGTCGGCTACCTCTGCGAGGGTCCTGTGCAGCAGCAGCGCGTGCTGCTGCACCAGCGAGTGGTGCAGCACGTCGTCGTGCGTGGCCATCGCGCCGATCACCAGATGATCACCGTCCTCGTGCACGTCGCGAAGGGCCGCGATCCGGCCGAGGTCGATGACCTTCTCGGGCGAATTCAGGCGCATCCGCAGGACCGGCAGCAGGCTCTGCCCGCCTGCCAGCACCTTGGCGTCGTCTCCGGCCTCGGCCAGCGCGGTCAGCGCCTCCTCCACCGACTGCGGCGCGATGTAGTCGAATTGCGACGGGATCATCACGCGTCTCCTTCCGTGCTGCCCGTATGGGACTGGATCGCCTTCCACACCCGCTCGGGTGTGCACGGCATCTGGATGTCGTTGATGCCCATCGGCCGCAAGGCGTCGACGATCGCGTTGACGACGGCGGGCGTGGACGCGATGGTGCCGGCCTCTCCCACACCCTTGACACCGAGCGGGTTGTCCGTCGACGGGGTGACTGTGCGGTCGGTGGCGAAGGACGGCAGGTCGGCGGCCGAGGGCAGCGTGTAGTCGACGAACGTGCCGGTGACCAGGTTGCCGGCGTCGTCGTAGACGGCCTCCTCGAAGAGCGCCTGCGCAATGCCCTGCGCCAGACCGCCGTGGACCTGCCCGTCGATCAGCAGGGGGTTGATCGGGGTGCCGACGTCGTCGACACACGCATACTTGCGGATCGTGACCTGCCCGGTCTCGGTGTCGACCTCCACCGCACACAGGTGGGTGCCGTGCGGGAAGGAGAAGTTGACCGGATCGTAGGTGGCCTCGGAGTTGAGGCTCGGCTCCATACCGTCCGGGAGGTTGTGTCCGGTGAAGACGGCCATGGCGATGTCACCCATCGCGACCGAGGACCCCGGTGCGCCCTTGACCGAGAACGTCCCTGCCTCGAAGTCGAGATCGTCCTCACTGGCCTCGAGCAGATGGGCCGCGACCCGCCGGGCCTTCTCGATCACCTTGTCGACGGCCTTCACGACGGCGATACCGCCGACGGCGAGCGACCGTGAGCCGTAGGTGTCCAGGCCCTTCGGCGCGGACTGCGTATCGCCGTGGATGATCTCGATGTCCTCGAACGGCACGCCGAGGCGGTCGGCGACGATCTGGCTGAACCCGGTCTCGTGGCCCTGACCGTGCGGGCTGATACCCGTCACGACCTCGACCTTGCCGGTCGGCAGCACGCGGACGGCGGCGTTCTCCCAGCCGCCCGAACCGAAGTTCAGTGAGCCGAGCACCCTGGACGGCGCAATCCCGCACATCTCGGTGAAGGCCGAGACGCCGAGGCCCAGCTGCACCGGGTCCTTGGATTCCCTGCGCTGCGCCTGCTCCGCGCGCAGGTCGTCCCAGCCGGCCAACTCCACGGCCCGATCCGTCGCCGCCTCGTAGTTGCCTGTGTCGTAGGTCAGCCCGGCCACGGTGGTGAACGGGAACTGCTCGTGCGCGATCCAGTTCTTGCGCCGCAACTCCAGCGGATCCATCTGCAGTTCCGCTGCCAGCTCGTCCATGATGCGTTCGATCGCGAACGTCGCCTCGGGGCGTCCGGCACCGCGGTAGGCATCGGTGGGGACCTTGGTGGTGAAGATCCCGTCGCATACGAAGCGATAGGCCGGGAACCGGTAGATGCCCGGATACATGAACGCGCCCAGCAACGGTATGCCCGGTGTGATGAGTCGAAGGTAGGCGCCGAGATCGGCCGTCAGGTGCACGTCGAGGCCGGTCACCGTGCCATCCTTCTTGGCGGTGATCGTGATGTCCTGCAACTGTGCACGACCGTGATGCGCGGCCTCCAGCGTCTCCGATCGGCTCTCGGTGTACTTCGCCGGTTTGCCCAGCTTGCGGGCCACGAGCGTCGTGATGACCTCCTCCGGGGTGATCGTGATCTTGCCGCCGAAGCCGCCGCCGACGTCGGGGGCGATCGCGCGCACCTTGTGCTCGGGGATACCGAGGGTCAACGCGAGCATCGTGCGCAGGATGTGCGGGATCTGGGTCGCCGACCAGATCGTCACCGCGTCGCCGTCGGGCTGCACGACGGTCGAGCGCGGCTCCATGAACGACGGGCTGAGGCGCTGCTGAACGAATCTCCGGGTCACCGTCACCTCGGCGTCGCGGCGCGCGTCGTCCATCGAACCGCCCGATCCGGCCTCGGCGGAGTCGAACGCCCACGTGTAGCACTTGTTCGACGTTGTGTTGGGATGCACCAGCGGCGACCCCTCCGCCTGAGCGGCCTCCAGGTCGAGCACCGGCTCGAGCGGGTCGTAGTCGACCTCGATGTCCTCCAGCGCATCGGCCGCCTCGGCGGCGGTGCGCGCCGCGACCACCGCCACGGCGTCGCCCGCGAAATTGACCTGGTCGACTGCCAGGCTCGGTGCGCCGGGGTTGACCATGTCCGGCGTGACCGGCCACGCGCAGGGCAGGTCGCCCTGCGTGTCCGCGAAGTCGGCACCGGTGTAGACGGCGAACACACCGGGCTTGCTGCGGGCATCCGAGACGTCGATCGAGGTGATGCGCGCGTGCGCCATCGGGCTGCGCAGAATCGCCAGATGGACCATTCCCGGCAGCGTCATGTTGTCGACGAACGTGCTGTGACCGGTGATCAGATGCCGGTCCTCCTTGCGTGTGCGGGCCGTCCCGATCTCGTGCGGGCGCTCCTCCACGGTGGTCATGACTGCTCGCTTCCCGCCGCCTGCTGCACGGCCTTCACGATGTTCTGGTATCCGGTGCATCGACACAGGTTGCCCTCGAGGCCGACCCGGATCTCCTCCTCGGAGGGATGGGCGTTGTTGTTCAACAGGTCGACCGACGCCATGATCATGCCGGGAGTGCAGTAGCCGCACTGCAGCGCATGGTTGTCGTGGAACGCCTGCTGCATCGGATGCAACTGCCCGTCCTTGGCGAGACCCTCCACGGTCGTGACCTCGTGACCGTCCGCCTGCACTGCGAGCATGTTGCACGACTTGACGCTCTTGCCGTCCAGATGGACCGTGCACGCTCCGCAGTTGCTCGTATCACAACCGACCAAGGTCCCTGTCTTGCCGAGCCTTTCGCGCAGATAGTGCACCAGCAACATCCGCGGCTCGACGTCATCGGTGTATTGGACACCGTCGACCTGCACGCTGATTCGGGTCATCGCCCTCTCCTAAGTCTGGTCGGATTCTTAGATGGTCGTGCGTTCCGTGTCAGAAAACAAGGGATCGTCGGATTTGCCTGTGCCTTCTGGGCGCTCATGATGGTGAATCGCGCCGCTTGCATGGCTGAGCCGTCCGCCGTCTCCACCCCAGCGGGCCGAGATGATCTCCGCGGCGATGCTCACCGCAGTCTCCTCCGGCGTTCGCGACCCCAGGTCGAGCCCGATCGGGCTCGAGAGCCGCTGGATCTCCTCCTCGCTCACTCCCTCCTCCCGCAGCCTTGCGAGTCGATCGTCATGCGTGCGCCGCGACCCCATGGCGCCGATGTAGGCGATGTCGGGCAGGGCCAACGCCACCTTCAGCAGCGGCACGTCGAACTTCGGGTCGTGGGTCAGCACGCAGATCACCGTGCGTTCGTCGAGCGAGCCCTCCTCGACCTGGGCGGCCAAATAGCGGTGCGGCCATTCGACGATGACCTCGTCGGCGTCCGGGAAGCGCGTGGCCGTCGCGAAGACCGGGCGCGCATCGCATACGGTCACGCGGTATCCGAGGAACTTGCCGATCCGCGCGCACGCCGCCGCGAAATCGATCGCGCCGAACACCAGCATCCGTGGCGCCGGCGCGTGCACCGACGCGAACACCCGCATCCCCTCGCCACGGCGCTGCCCGTCCGGGCCGTAGGTGAGCGTCTCGCTGTGACCGGCCGCAAGCAGGCCGCGCACGTCGTCGACGACCGCGTCGTCCGCGCGGCGGCTGCCGATGCTTCCCGTATGGTCGTCCGGGTGGATCAGCATCCGCCGTCCGACGCGCGACTCATCCGGATGCTCGATGACGGTCGCGATCGCGACCGGACGCTCCGCCGCGATTTCTTCGGCCACTTGCCCGAGCTCGGGGAAGGTCTGCCGGGAGACCTTCTCGACATACACGTCGAGAATGCCGCCGCACGTCAAACCGACGGCGAACGCATCCTCGTCGCTGATGCCATAGCGCTGCATGACCGGCACGCCCGTCTCACGCACCGTCTGGGCGAGGTCGTATACGGCCCCTTCCACGCATCCTCCGGAGACCGAACCGACCGCCTCGTCCCCGGGCCCGACGAGCATCGATGCACCCGGCGGCCGGGGCGCCGAATGCCATGTCGCCACGACCGTTCCCATCCCGACCTCGGCGCCATCGCGCCACCAGGTCATCAGCTCGTCCAGCACTTCACGCACGACCGACCACCTCCGCGAGTTCATCGAACGTCTTCAGCGAGTGCCCCGCGAGGAATGCGTCGCAGTGCGGCAGCGCAGCGAGGATTCCCTGCTGGACCGCCTCGTAACCGGGTTTGCCGGCATGTGGATTGACCCACACGACGCGGTGTGCGAGTCGCCGCAGGTTGCTCATCTGCTCCCCCAGCAGGTCAACACCCTCGCGCTCCCACCCATCGCTGCACACCACGACGACCGAGCCTCGCGCCGTGCCGCGGCGTCCGAATCGGTCGAGGAAGGCCTTCAGCGACTCGCCCAGACGCGTGCCGCCCGACCAGTCCGGCACCGTCTCGCCCGCGGCGACGAGCGCGCGTTCCGGGTCGCGTTCCCGCAGGGCCCGGGTGATGTGAGTGAGGCGGGTACCCATGGTGAAGACCTCGACCGGTGCACCGCCCCTGACCCAGTGGTGGGCAAGGCGCAGCAGCGACTCGGCATACGAACTCATAGACCCCGACACGTCGACGAGCAGTACGACCCGTCGCGGGCGGATGCCCCGGCGGCGCCGCTGCAACTCGCCGGGCTCCCCCATGCGCTTCAACTGGGCGCGCAGCGTGCGGTGGGCGTCGATATTTCCACGATGGTCGGGCAGGTGGCGCGGTGACCGACGATGTGGGCACGGGCGCCGCAGCGACGCGAACAAGCCTGCAAGGTATGCGCGTTCGGTGGGTGATAGTTCAGCGATGTCGCGATGCCGGAGGATTTCCGTCGCGCTGGCCGCCTGGCGCACGAGCTGGGCGTCATGCTCCTCGTCCTCTGCCGCTCCCTCGCCCAGCAGATCGGAGCGCATCACCTGCTGGATCGTGGCCGGGCGGTCTGTCCCGGCGTGCCCGGCCGCACCGCCTCCGAACCACTCCTCGAAGACGATGGCATACCGCGCAAGGTCGTCCGGAGACGAGCACAGCGTCGCCTGGCCGGCGATGTGGGTGCCCCGCCGGTCGTCGAAACCGACGACCGACACCGCGTCCAGGAAGGCACGCTCTCGATCGAGCGTCACGGCAACCCCCGCCGCCCGAACCGCTCGCGCGAATCCCAGCAGCATCTCCTCGGGGCTGACGCTCATCTCAGCCTCCCAGCAGCTTGTCGAGGCCCGCCCGCACCCGCTCGGCGTCCTCGCGGTATTTCACGGCCGCGCCCATGGTGGCCGCGACGATCTCGACATCCAGATCGGCCGCACCGAGCGTGTGGACCGCGCGAGCCCAGTCGAGCGTCTCGGCGACCCCCGGGGGTTTGAGCAGATCATGATCCTGGCGCAACCGCTGCACCAGCCGCACGACCTGCTCCGCCAAGGCGTCCGCGACCTCCGGGGCACGGCTGTGCACGATGGCCAGCTCGCGCTCCAGGCTCGGGTGATCGATCCAGTGATAGAGGCAGCGTCGCTTCAGGGCGTCGTGCAGTTCACGGGTGCGGTTGGAGGTCAGCACCACGAGCGGCGGTGGCGAGCCGCGCACGGTGCCGAGCTCGGGGATCGTCACCTGGTAGGTCGACAGCACCTCCAGCAGGAACGCCTCGAATTCATCGTCAGCTCTGTCGATCTCGTCCACCAGCAGCACTGCCGGGCTCTCCCGGAGGGCTCGCAGCACCGGTCGGGCGATCAGGTAGCGCTCGTCGAAGAGGGACTTCTCGACGTCGGCGATGTCCTCGCTGCTGCCCGAGCCGTCGGGGCGGGCCGTCTCGACGGCTCGCAGGTGAAGGATCTGGCGTGGAAAGTCCCAGTCGTACAGCGCCTGCGTCGCATCGATGCCCTCGTAGCACTGCAGGCGGATCAACGGCACCTGGAGGCCTTCCGCGAGCGCCTCCGCATAGGTGGTCTTGCCGGTGCCGGGCTCGCCCTCGATGAGCAGCGGACGCTGCATGCGCAGCGCGAGGAACCCGACGGTGGCGAGCGCGTTGTCGGTCAGGTAGCCCGTCGAGCCGAGGATGTCGGTGAGTTCACCGACAGACGCGATGGGGGCCATATCCCGATCATGGCTCATTTATGCCGATCATGGCAGGGTTTCGGGTCGATCGACATCGGTGCCCTTCGCCAGATCGCCGCATTCCACCTCCTGCACGACGTGGTGCGGAAGGTAGGCGCGGGCGCCCCGGTCGCCGACGGCGGAGCCCTGGATGCCTGCCCAGTGATGGCGTCCGAGCAGCACGGGATGGCCGGGAATACCGCCGTAGACGGCACGAGCCAGCGTCGCCTCGTCGTCGCTTCCGTGGGCGAGCACGCGGCGGATCACATCGGGCCCGACGTCGGGCAGGTCGACCAGCGAAATCAGCGCGGTCTGCGCATCGGTGGCCTTGGCCTCCTGGAGACCGGCGCGCAGCGACGCACCCATACCCTCCTGCCAGTCGGCGGCGACCACGACCGTCACGTCGAGGCCGTGCAGCAGCCCGGCGGCGGCCTGGTGCTCGCATCCGAGCACCACGATGACCGGTGCGCAGCCGCCCTGCTGCAGCACGCCGATGGATCTGACCAGCCACGACGTGCCGTCGGGGTCCGTGACGAGGGCCTTGGGACGGCCCATACGCCGTCCCGCCCCCGCCGCAAGCAGCACGCCGACCGCACGCCGGAGCATGATCTCAGCCGATCGGGAAGAGCACGCTGGCTTCCTCGGTGAGGGCCAGGAAGGTCAGCGTCTCCTGCAGATAGAGCCGGATGCCGTCACCGTCGTGCGAGTCGTAGCCGATCGAGAGATCCTGCCCGAGGTGCAACTCGTAGTCGCCGCCTCGCGACGACACCAGCAGCGCATCCTCCAGCGCGGGCGCCCACACGATGGAACCGTCATAGAGCAGCCTCGACAGATGATCGCGCACGGGGTAGCCGTGGTCGGTGGTCTCGGCGACGTCGGTGTAGACCGCGGCCGACAGCAACAAATTGTATGGGCCGTCGACGCCCGCGAGCCGCAACTCGCTGACACCGTGGGCGACGACATCGGTCAGGTCGCGCACGTCGGTCGGCAGGGTCAGCGCCTCGTTGGAGCTGCTCGGTCCGATGCCGGTGATGCCGGATGTGCCGCCGCGGAGGATCAGCCGGTCCTCGGCGGTGGCGATGCTCTTGGCCGCGTCCTTCACCGGTTGCCAGTCGGAGTCGCTGGACCCGCGCAGGACGTCGTCGACGGCCTCTCGCGTCACGGTGAACGGTGCGCGCAACTCGACGATGGGCATCGCGAGCCGTTCACGTGCCGTGACCCCTTCGGCCGGGGACTCGGTGGTCCGCAGATGGCCCGTGCCGACCGAGGACAGGTCGAATCCGGCCGGACCGATCACATCGACCACCCGGCGACCCGCGATGTCGCGGGTGAACGTGCGCCGCGCCTCATCCTCGATCTCCTGCCATGCGGCGTCGGAGATCGGGGCCAGTTCCCGATGCAGGTTGTCCATCCTCAATGTCCTTTCAGGCTGCCGATGCGAAGAGATCCGGTGTGGTTGTCGCGCTCCCCCTGCTGTGGGTCGAGCGGGCGGCGCGGTGATTCCGCTTCCGACCGCACCGACGGCACGGCCGGATCCTCGAGGAAGCCGAGCGGAGGCACGAAGAACAGTCCGCCGGTCATGGCGGTGGAGAAGTCGAGGATGCGGTCGTAGTTGCCCGGCGGGTCGCCGATGAACATGTTGCGCAGCATCTGTTCGATGACGTCGGGATCTGCCGCATAGCCGATGAAGTAGGTGCCGGAGTCACCGGCACGGACCGACCCGAAGGCCATGTTGTCGCGCACGATGTCGAGGTCGTTGCCGTCGTCGTCCTCGATGTCGTTCAGCGCGACATGAGAGTTGCTGGGCTTCTCGTCGTCGTCGAGCTCGATGTCGCTGAGTTTGCGCCGCCCGATGACTCGCTCCTGCTCCTCCACGGACAGGTCCGCCCACGCGTCCAGGTCATGCAGGTATTTCTGCACGATCACGTAGCTGCCGCCGGCGAAGTCGGGGTCCTCGTCGCCGACATACACCGCGGCCACCGCGTCGGGACCTTCCGGATTCTCGGTGCCGTCGACGAAGCCGAGGAGGTCGCGCTGATCGAAATAGCGGAATCCGTGCACCTCGTCGACGATGTCGATCGAGCCGCGCAGCTGGTCGTTGATCTGGTAGGCGAGCTCGAAGCACAGGTCGGCGCGGTCCGCCCGGATGTGGAAGAGCAGGTCGCCGGGCGTGCTGATGGCCGTGTGGGGATGCCCGTCGATCTGCTCGAACGGATGCAGCGACGCAGGCCGCGGCCCGCCATACATCCGGTCCCAGAGTTCCGACCCCACGCCGACGACCAGGGCGAGCCCGTCCTCGGGATGCCGGAACCCCACGGCGCGCTTGACCCCGGCGATGTCGGTGAGCATGTCACGCACCCGCTCCTCCGCGCCACGACGCACCGTGACGACGAGAAAGATCGCCGCTGCCGCCGGGAGGCGGAGCACCTCCTGGGGGTTGAAGTCCTGCGCCATGTACCTCACCATGCCCTCGCTGAGCTCGACCTTGACCAGCGTGCCACATCGGCACACGATGTCTGGATGAAACGCGCCGCAGGAGCGGCGGCGAACATCCCGGTGAACGCTGGGCCGACGACGGGGAGGCGACGGTGAAACACCAGGTGACCGAGGCGGATACGGCTGCGTACGTCGGCAGCGGCGATGTGCCGGTGCTGGCGACGCCGCGACTGATCGCGTGGATGGAGGCGGAGACCGTGCGTGTCGCGCAGCCCTATCTGCAGCCCGGGCAGACATCGGTCGGCACGGACATCGGCATCGAGCACGACCGGGCCACACCCGTCGGCGGGATCGTCGACGTCGTCGCGGAGACGGAGAGTGGCCTGGTCGAGCGCACCATCAGTTTCGTGGTCGAGGCGACCGACGAACACGGCTCCGTGGTCGCATCGGGCGAGATCGAGCGGGTTGTCGTCGACCGTGAGCGCTTCGTCAGATCGGCCGCTGCCGCCGACTGATCGGCCCGATTCGGTCGGCGACGCTCTAGTTTTCACGAAATCACTCGTATAAACTATGGATCATCGACGCTCCTCGGTGAAAGAAGGTGACGAGTGATGCATCTGGTCAGGGGGCAGGACGCTCCGGTTCATTCGACGCGGGGCTGCGACGGCCCGACGATCACCGTGCTCTTCGGCGGCAACCGCGACAGTGATCAGGTCGGCATGGTGCGGGTGGCGATGCCACCGAATACGCGGATGCCGTCCCACCGTCATGGCGGCTCGGACACCATCCTCGCGCCCGTATCCGGGAGCGTGCGCATCACCAAGGCCGACGAGGTGATCGATCTGGGGCCCGGGGATGCCCTGCTGATTTTGAAGTACGAGTCCGTCACGCTGGAGAATCCGCACCAGCAGCCGGCCGAGGTGTTGGTGGCCGCGGGCCCCGCGGGCTTCGTATCGGCGGTTCGGCGCGCACCGAGCCGCGACTCCCAGGTGATCGCGTCCAGCTGAGACGGGTCACCATCCGTGCGATCGGAGGCAGCACATCATGACGACAGCAGACCCGACCCGGCTCGATGAGAGCGGAGCCGTCGACCATCGTGGGCTGCAGGTCCTCGACCTCGAGGAATGCCTGCACAAGGTTGCGTCGGTGCCGATGGGGCGGATCGCCTTCCGCGATCGCGGCGATCTGGCAGTCCTGCCGGTGACCCATGTCATCGACGACGTCACGGTTGCCTTCCGTGCCAGGTGGGACTCCCGGCTCGTCGAGGCGGTCCACGGCGACTCGGTGAGTTATGAGGTCGACGACTACGACGGCATTTCGGGGACCGGTTGGAGTGTGCTGCTCAAGGGCACGGCGGCGATCGTCGATGATGAGGCCGAATGTCGCCATCTCGAGCAGTTGCTCGACGTTCCGTGGACCGGCCTGGTCGAGGAGAGCCTCTGGGTGCGCATCCGACCCGACGAGGTCACCGGCCGCGAACTGGTGACGAGCCGCGAATCCTCCGGTTGCTGCTGAGCACAGCGCGATCCCCTGATTTTGAACCGGGACATGTCATGGACCCACCACGGGACGGGTGGCAGGCGCGTGCCGCCTGCCGCGACGAGGACCCCGAACTGTTCTTTCCCGTCGGTAACCTCGGGCCCGCGGCCCGCCAGGAGGCCGAGGCCAAGGCTGTATGCGCCCGCTGCCCGGTGGCCGCACAGTGCCTCGCCTATGCGATGCGGACCGGCCAGGACTACGGGATCTGGGGTGGGATGACACCGGATGAGCGCCGCGCTCTCGCCCGACACGACCGCCGCAGCTTCCGGATCGAGGCGTTCGACGAAACGCCGTCTCGCCAGGCTGCGTACGCCGATGCGAAACCGAGCCCGGTCGCGCACCGCGCAGGGTTTCGAGGTCGGCGACGCGAGTCCGAGCCGAGCCGGTGACCGGAACGGGGTTTGACGGAACACGCGCTCACGCCGGCCGGCGCTGCTAACATCCCTGATTGTCCGCTGGGTTCTCTCACATGGAACGCAGTCCGTGACATGGCTGCGTTCAGTGGTGGCTTGGAGGACGGGGATGGCTGTTTCGGCGAGAGTCACGGCGATCACGTGGGAACGGGTCAATCTGACTCTGACTGTGCGTTTCGACGAGCCGCCTTCCGGCACGGTCGAGTTCCGCTTGGTCGAAGGCAAGGTGTCGCACCCGGTGCGGACCGAGAAGGCGTCGGACAGCGAGTTCCGCCTCGCCATCAACGTAACGAACTTCCGCAAGCGACAGCAGGTCCCGAACGGTACGTGGCGAATCGTGCCTCGTGTCAACGGTAAGAACGGGTCGGCGGCCGACTACGACCTGAGCAGCCTGGCACGTCTCGACGAGTCGTCACGGGTTTACCTCTACGACAACAACCTCGTGGTCTACGTCGTCAGCTTCGGGATCTCCGAGGATGAGCACCCACGACTGCTGATGCGCACTTATCAGCTCTTCCGTTCGGCAAAGAAGCCTGCTCCGGGGGGTCGCACGCTCAAGGAGAAGATCGCCGGGCGCTACTGGTCCAGGGGACGGCGCACCGAGCTGATGAACAGGTGGTATCGCCTGAGTCGGCAGGTGTCGCCCCCGACAGGCAAGCGAATCCTTTTCGCGTCGCAGGGTCGTGGGCCGATGGGCGAGAACCTGCAGCGGGTGCACGACCGTCTCGTGCACCGCGGCCTCGACAAGACGTACTCGATCCGCCGCGCCCACAGTGGGCACACGGCCCACCCGCGGCTGGAGACGTTGTGGCTCATCTACCGACTGGCGACGTCCGACATCGTGCTGATCGACAACTATTTCCCCTTGCTCGACCGGGTGAAACCGGATCCCTCGACCCGACTCATCCAGCTGTGGCATGCGGGCAGCGGGTTCAAGAACATCGGATACAGCCGGTTCGGCAATTACGGGTCTCCGAAACTGCGCAACTCCCACCGTCTCTACACCTACGCGATCACGGGCTCGGCCAACCTCGTCGGGGTGTATGCGGAGGCGTTCGGCATCGAGGAGTCCGCGGTCATCCCCACCGGCCTGCCCCGTCTCGACACTTTTCTCGACCCGACCCGGAGCGAGCGAGCCCGTGCGCGATTCTTCGAGGCCTACCCGCGTCTGGCGGGGAAGCGATTGATCCTGCTCGCGCCGACCTTTCGCGGCCGCGGGCAGAGCACGGCCTATTACGACTATGCGCAGGTCGATTTCGCCGCACTGCATCGCATGTGCGGGAGTCATAGCGTTGTGCTCTTCCGGGCCCATCCATTCGTCCCGCCTCCGGTGCCCGTTCCCCCGGAATACGCCGACCGCGTCGTTGATGTCACGTCGTTCCCCGGAGTCAACGACCTGCTGCACGTCAGCGACATACTGATCACCGACTACTCGTCGATCATCTACGAGTACTCCCTCCTGGACCGGCCGATGCTGTTCTTCGCCCCCGACCGCCAGGCGTACGCCGCAACCCGCGGCTTCCATCGAGACTTCGAGGACGTCGCACCCGGCAAGATCTGCGACACCATCGCCGAGGTGGTGAAGGCGATCGAGAGCGAGGACTACGAACAGTGGAAGGTCCGCCGCTTCCGTGAGGAGAACATCGACTATGTCGACACCGGTTCGACCGATCGTGTGATCGACTGGCTCATCGTCGGCGACCCACCCTCGGCGGTGCGTGCCGGCCGGCGCGAGGAGCAGCGCGTATGACCGCACTGAACGGATCCTCGAGGCCGCCCAAGGTGGTCGCCGTGATCTTCGCGGGCGGCATCGGATCGAGGATGAGTCCGAGGACGATGCCGAAACAGTTCCTCGAGGTGCACGGACAGCCCATCATCATCCGCACAATCGAGCACTTCGAATCGCATCCACAGGTCGACGCCATCTCGGTGGCGATCATTCCCGACTATCGCGATCACCTGGTCCGTCTCATGACTCGCTACGGCATCGACAAGGTCCGGTGGATCGTCGACGGCGGACCGACCGGTCAGCGGTCCCGGCACGCCGCCCTCACAGCGGTCGCCAAGGACTGCCCCGACGACACGATCGTCATCGTGCATGACGGTGTCCGCCCGCTGATCGATGCCGACCTCATCACCGCGAACGTCGCGTGCGTCCGTGAACACGGTTCGGCCATCACGTGCAAGAAGTTCCACGAGACGATGGTGTCGTCTGCATCCCAGGAGATCGACACCGTGATCCCGCGCGAGCACATCTACAGTGCCCAGGCACCGCAGAGCTTTCGTCTCGGCGAGATCCTCGAACTGCACGAGCGGGCCGAAGCCGACGGCGTGGTGGATCTCGTCGACTCGTGCTCCCTCATGTTGCGATACGGCCATCCGGTCTGGCGGCTCGACGGGCCGGCGGCAAACATCAAGATCACGACCGCGGAGGACTACTACATCTGCCGCGCCTTCTATGACCAGATCGAGAGTCGACAGATTGCGGGGCTCTGAATAATGCCACCAAAACCGAACTCGGTTGTCGCCCAGGACATCGACGAGATCATCGACCGCGAACTCCCCTGGAGCGAGTTGCGCGGCGCCGCAGTCCTCGTAACCGGCGCCGCGGGCATGCTGCCGTCCTACGTCGTGCGAGCACTATTGGCACTCAACGATCGTCACGGGCTGGGCATCACCGTTCACGGCCTGGTACGCAACTTGGCCAAGGCACGGCAGGCACTCTTCGATGTCATCGGGCGGCCCGACTTCACCCTGCTCGTGGGCGACGTGAGCGACCCCGTCGAGTTGCCGGCACGACTGGACTGGATCATCCATGGCGCCAGCCCGGCCCGGCCCGGCCTGCACGGCGCCGACCCGATCGGAACGATGCGTGCGAACCTCCTCGGCACGATGAACCTGCTCGAGGCGTGCCGCCTCCGCCCAGGTGCCGGCATCCTGCTGATGTCGTCGGCCGAGGTCTATGGCGTCGTGTCGGACAGCATCGGGCTGGTGACCGAGACCGACTACGGCGCACTCGATCCGCTGAACACCAGGTCGTGCTACCCGGAGAGCAAACGAGCCTCCGAGACCCTGGCAAGGTCCTACGCCCAGCAACACGGCGTCACCTGCCGCATCGCCCGCTTCGGTCATGTCTACGGCCCCGGCCTCGCCATCGACGACGGGCGCGTGCAGGCTGACTTCGCCGCCCACGCTGCCACGGGCACCGACATCGTTCTCAACAGCGACGGGTCGGCGGTGCGCACCTACACGTACGTCGCCGACGCGGTGACGGGGCTGTTCTACGTCCTGCTGCTCGGAGACGACCTCGCATACAACGTCGCCGACGAACGCGGCCTCGTGTCGATCCGAGAACTCGCAGAACACTTCGCCCGCACCCGTCCCGACCGTGGCCTGCGCGTACGAACCCGCCCCGGCCCGGACGGCCGCTCGACGAGCACGGTGCGGCGGCAGGGCCTCAGCAGTGCGCGCCTCGCGGGCCTCGGTTGGGAGCCGTGCGTTGACCTGCCCGCGGGTATCGACCGCATGGTCACGGCGTTGGAGGCGCATCTGGGCTCTCGCGTCTCCGCCCCTGCCGGCGCGACGGAGCGATCATCGTGAGCCGAGACCACCCGACGGTGAGTGTGATCATCCCGGTTTTCCGGCCCGGCGCCGGGCTGGACCGGGTGGTCGCCTCGCTCGACGAACAGACATTGCCGCGGGAAGAGTTCGACGTGATCTTCGTCGATGACGGGTCGGGTGACGACACCGTCGAACGGCTGCGAGCGATCGCCGCCGCCCGCGCGAACGTCCGGGTGATCGCGGCCGAGCACTCCGGCTGGCCGAGTCGTCCCCGCAATCTCGGCATCGCGGCCGCCGACGGCGAATACGTCCTGTTCATGGACCATGACGATTCGCTGTATCCCGATGGCCTGCGCCGGGTCTGCGCCTATGCCGAAGACACGGGGGCCGACGTGGTCAGCCCGAAGGAGTCCAAGACCAACGACGTCTGGTGGTCGTTGCCCGAGGAGGTCACCGGCAACGTGCCCGATCTCCGCGCGGGCGGCACGATCCGCGGGCTCGTGCCGATGGTGCCGCACAAGCTGTACCGGCGGCGCATGCTGCTCCAGCACAACGTGCGGTTCCCAGAGGGCAGCCGCAGGTTGTGGGAAGACTGGTATATCAACCTCGGTGCCTACAGGTATGCGAAATCGATTGCGGTGTTGGCGGATTCGCCCGTATACCTTTGGCACGCCAGTGGCACGAACACCTCGCACACGTTCGATCCGGCCCGCCCCGACTATTGGGATCGGATGGCCGATCTGCTCGATTTCGCGTCGTCGACGCTTGGTGCTCGCGTCCACCACGACGCGCGCGACGCCATGATCGCCCACAACATGCGTATTCGCGTCATCGACAGTTGCGTCCGCGTGATGGCCCGCTCGTCGGCTGCCGACAAGACCAGGAGACTGGTGCTCAACCGGTCGGCCCGGTTGCTGAAGCAGTACGGGTCCGAGTCGGTGATGGCCCAGCTGCCACGCAAGCACCAGGCACAGGCGCATCTGATGAGGGCGCGGCGACCAGACCTGATTGCGGCCCTGCATGAGGCTGACCTCAGCCTGACCGCCCGCTTCACGACAAGCGAAGTCCGTTGGGACGGCCGGGTACTCCGTTACGAGAGTGAGGTGCGCTGGCAGCCGAAGAGCCCCGCGCAGCCGGGGATGCTCACTCGGGGTGGCCGGGTCTTCCGCAGGGTGAGTCCCGAGCTGGAGCGATCGATCCCGTCCGAGTTGCTCGATGTCACCGATCCCGCCGAACAATTCGGCGTGCGAGTGGCCGTGCGTGACCGATCGACGCACGTCACCTGGCCCCTCGAACACCGGGCGCACGACCTGCATTATGCCGTGAACGACGCGGGATCCCTCTGCCTCATCCAGCGCGGCAGCGGCTCGATGCCCTTGGACGAGGCGGCGATGGGTGGACCGCTCGAGCCGTCGCTGTGGGATCTGCACGTGCGCCTGGAGTGGGACGGAATGGTGCGCAAGAGCGTCATGGGTTATGTGGGAGGGCCGCATCCGGTCGTCACCCCGTGTGGGTCCGCGGTCGCGTACTCCAATCAGCGTGCGGGATTGTCGGTCGACCTCGACCGACGCACCCGTACTTTGGCCACCGACGCCTCCCCCCGCAACGGGTATGCCGGTCCGGTGGGCGATTTCGTCACGGCACTGCAGAACGTCACCATATGCGACGGTGCCGAACTGAAGGTCGATGACGTGGTGGCGATCCCGGACGGCGCTGTGCCCAAGACCGTTTCAGCCGCCGAGCAGGTCCGGCTGCGTGAGCGGTTCGCGCGATCCGGGGCCCTGTCCGCACGGGTCCTCGAGGAGGGATCGCGAGCGGTCCTCCGGGGTAGCGCCGACCTCGAGGCCGGCACGTACTCGCTCTACGGGCGCCGAGCGGGTCAGCTTCATCGCACCCGCTACGACCTACGAGTCGATCACACCGGCCACGTCCACTTCAACGCGCGGAGTTGATGGCTGCCATGACCATGGTCACCGACGCCGGCCACACGAATCTCGTGCCGGACCCCGTCTTCCTGCTGTCGTCGCCACGCTCGGGGTCGACGCTGCTGCGGTCGATCCTGAACTCGCATTCGAGGATCTGCGCCCCGCACGAGCCGCATTTTCAGGACCTGCAGGTCCGCCCGCGGCACGACTATGCACTGGCAGCGTGGAAGGCTCTGGGCCATTCGCCACGGGCGATGGAGGGAATCCTCTGGGACCGCATGCTGCATCTACTCCTCGAGGACAGCGGCAAGGACATCATTGTCGAGAAAACACCGCAGAACGTGCTGGAGTGGAAGCGCCTCGCCGATCAGTGGCCCCAAGCACGCTACATTCACCTGCGCCGTCACCCGCTGCGCATCGTGGAGTCGCGAGAGGCTGCGAGGCCCGACCAGACCCGCGACTTCCAGGTCATGCGGACCGCGAAATACTGCGCGAAGCTCGACGAGGCGCGTGCTGCCCTGCCGGGCCCGACCATTCGCTATGAGGACTTGACCGCAAACCCCGTGCCGGAACTCGAGCGGATCTGCCGATACCTCAGGGTGGACTTCGAACCCGCCATGCTCGCATACCGGCAGGACGACTTCGTCGTGGGCAGGGGCGACTGGGGCGACAAGATCCGCTCCGGACGGATCCAACCCAGCCTGCCGACGCCACCGCTGGGCGACGTGCCCGTCGATCTGCGGAGCGTCGCCATCGCGTGGGGCTACTCCGACCCGGCGGACGTCGCAACCGGCTAGAGGTCCGCTCGCTCCAGTGCGGCTGCGGCGTTCAGCACCGCAGACTCCCCGAGCGCCGGTCCGATGAACTGCAGGCCGACGGGCATTCCGGCGAGCCGTCCGCACGGCACCGAGACGGCGGGCAGGCCCGCGAGGTTCGCCGGCCCGACGAGCCTCATGAGTTCCTGGTCGCGGACCGCCTTGCGCCCGTTGAGGATGACGGTGGCCTCTCCCACGCGCGGTGTCCGGATCGGCAGGGTGGGTGATGCGATGACGTCGACGCCGGCGAAGGCGCGGTGGAAGTCTTGCCGGACCCTGGCCCGAATCTGTTGTGAGATGGCGTAATCGACGCCTGACGGCAGGGCCCCGCATTCGATCAGGAGCCGGACATCGTCACCGTAGCCAGTCGGATATTGCCGCAGTTGTGCGTCGTGGAAGGCCGTTGTCTCGACGGTGTCGATGACCGTCAGCGCGAAGATCGCGTCACGCAACGACGGCAAATGGACCGGGACGATCCGGGCACCCGGTAACCGATCGAGGGCGTGACGGACGATGGCGTCCACCTCGGGGTCGATGTCGTCGAAGAAGAAGGCCTCCTCCACACCGATGCGCAGGGGTGCGGTCCCGTTCATGTCACGCACCGCGGTCGTCGGCGCGAGATCGAGCGAGGACGGCACGCGAGGGTCATGCCCGCTGATCGCGTCGAGCAGAAGCGCAGCGTCGCGTGCCGTCCTGGTCAAGACTCCGACGTGGTCGAGCGTCCAGGCCTCGGGATAGCAGCCGTAGCTGCTCACCCGGCCGTAGGTCGGTTTCAGGCCGACGACTCCGCACGCGGCGGCTGGGATCCTGATCGAGCCGGAGGTGTCGGTGCCGATGGCGGCGAGCGCCATCCCCGTGCTGACGGCGACGGCCGACCCGCCGCTGGATCCCCCGGGTGTCCTGTCCCGGTCCCATGGGTTGCGACAGATACCGAAGTGTGGGTTCTCCGTGGTCACGCCGAGCGCGAACTCGTGCAGATTGGTCTTGCCGACGCGGACCGCTCCCGCTGCGGCGAGGCGATCGACCACGCCGGCATCGTGATCGGCGACATGCTCACGGTAGATCGACGAGCCCATGGTGGTGACGGACCCGGCCACCTGCACGTTGTCCTTGACCGCGATCGGGATGCCGTGAACCAGGCCCCGGTGGCGACCTTCGGCGATCTCCTCGTGGGCAAGCCGTGCGCGATGGCGTGCCTCGTCCGCCTCGACGGTGATGAACGCCCGGAGGTCGTCGTCCAACTCGTCGATCGCGCGCAGGCACGCCTCGGTCAGTTCGGGGGCGCTCACCTCGTGACGGGACAGCGCCTCTGCCGCCTCGGCCACGGTCGGAGTGTCGGTCTCACCCATCGGGCTCCCCCACCGTCGGATCGAAGGTGACCGCAGCCTCGACGCCCCGGAGATCGTCGGAACTGACCCGACCACGCAGGTCGTTGAGATAGTTTGCGTACTCTTGCAATTCGGTGGCATCACCGGGTGGCGAGGATGGCCACCGACCTCGCACAATGTCCCAAGGCGTCGTCTCGGCCATGGTCCCACGCTCCTTCGACTCTCGCGGCCGGTCCCGCCGCAGATCCAGGTTAATGACGGGAGTGCACCGCCGCCAGGATCGGCGTCGCACGAACTCCGTCCGCGTGGGCGCGCCTGCCTCACCGAGGGGACCACGGTGGATTCGCCGTGGTGTGAGTCCAAATGGGAGACACAGGCGGTTGACAGAGAGAGCGCGTGCTCATAACGTCAGAAGTCGCCGCTCGACAGGGAGCGACACCGGCGAGGTCGACTCTGCTGATCTACCGACCACACTGCTGGCCCACCGACCGTGATAGTCGTCGGCCACGCTGTGCACGCGAGCACCTGGCTGTCGAACATTGCTCGTGGTCGTTCCGTTCCACGAGCCAGGGGACCTCGACGAATCTCGCTGCGCCCATACGCCACGCCCTGCAGCGACGCGCACACAGAGCTCCTTCGTGAGGATGAAGGAGCTGCCGATCGCAGTGACGTCGATCGACGTTCCCCTCATTACGTCGGATGATCGTTCATGACGAAGGAGTATCTCGCATGAGGAGGAGAACTGTTCTGACTGCGGCGGCGTCCATGGCTGCCGCTGCTGCGACGGCGACCGCGCTGGTTGCCGCGCCGACCGGGTTCGCCGGCACGCTGTCCCCGGCCGGGACCACGGCGGCGGTTGCTGCCGCGACGCCCTGCACCGCAGGCACCCTGGTGCATACGCGCAAGGGCCCCGTGTGCGGCGTGACCGCAGATGGGGTGACGTCCTACATGGGCATTCCGTATGCCGCCCCGCCGGTCGGGAAGCTGCGATGGAGATCACCGCGGCCGCACAAGCGCTGGCACAAGACGCTGCAGGCGACCACACCGGTGAAGGAGTGTGCCAATGCGGGGTTCTCGCCGGGATCTCTCCCGTCGGACACGACCGAAGCCTGCCTGAAGGTGAAGGTGCAGGTGCCGGCCGGCGCCGAGCCCGGTGACAACCTGCCGGTGATGTATGAGCTGCACGGGGGCGGGTTTCTAGGAGAGGCACGAACGGACGACGGACAGAACCTCGTCCGAGGAGGCAACGCCATCTACGTGTTCGTCAACTACCGGCTCGGGATCCTCGGGTTCCTGGCGAACAAGGCGTTCGGACCGCACGCGGGCGACTATGGCTTGCAGGATCAGCAGGCCGGGCTGCGGTGGGTGAAGAAGAACATCCGCCGGTTCGGCGGCGACCCGCACAACGTGACGATCTTCGGCGAATCGGCCGGAGGAGCCAGCACCTGCGATCAGGTCGCGTCGCCCACCGCGAGAGGCTTGTTCCAGAAGGCGATCAGCATCAGCGGCTTCTACAACTACCAGGACAACAACATCTGGTCCAACGGCGACTGCAAGTCGACCTACTTCACCGAGAAGCAGGCGCAGAAGGCCGGCGACACGTTCGCGAAGAAGGTCGGCTGCGGCGACACGAAGCACGTCGCGCGCTGTCTGCGGCACACTCCGGTCGACACGCTGTTGAAGGCGGGCGGCCAGCTGGCTGATCCGACCGGCGGAGGGACGATCGGCCCCATCGTCAACGGCACCACCTTGACCATGTCACCGGCGAAGGCGTTCCGGACCGGGCGGGTCAACGATGTGCGTCTGATCAGCGACGTCGGCCGCGATGAGTTCAACGGCGGCGTGTACCACAACGACTTCGGGTCCAACCTCGTCGTGGCGAACACTCCGCGCCAGTATCGAACGCTGCTGCGCCGGCAGTTCGGTCACCTCGCGGGCACCGTCGAGCGGCTCTACCCGCTGCGCCGATACGAGTCGCCATTCACCGCATACCGCACGGTGATGGCCGACTCGGCGTCGGTGTGCCCGATGCTGCACATCAACAAGAAGCTCGCCAGGCACATCCCGGTCTACGTCGACATCAACATGGACGGAGACAACCCGGCCGGTGAGGGCCTCGATCAGGTGCTGGGTGCGCAGCACAGCGGCAGCAACGGGCTCGTGCACTTCACCACGAGCAAGCTCGACCCGAACCAAGCCGCATTGCAGAAGCAGCTGATCGCGCAGTGGTCGCACTTCGCGCGCACCGGCCACCCGGCGGCGCGTCATACTCCCAGCTGGACGCGGTATGGCACGCGCCGGCACATGGTGATGGCGCTGAATGTGGCCGATGCGAGCGGGATGACGCCGGCCGGGGTCATCGAGCGGCAGCACCACTGCACCTTCTGGAACAAGGTGACCCACTACTGAGAAGGAGATCAGTCACACCGCGTCCGGCCGTCGCGATGCGGAGGGCCCACGGGCCCTCCGCATCGTCATGCCCGGCAAGACCGGCCGCCGCCTCATCGCGAACGGCGCCACTGACCGGCTCGGTGGTGTGTCATCGTGGGGTGGCGCACCGGGCGTGGAGGATGATCGGGTCGCGAAGGGTGAACGTCCCCCGGTGCGGGACGACAGCGGTTCGAGAGGAGCGGCGGCGTGGGCCATGAGCAGTTGTCCGAACTGTTCCGGGCACTGGATCTGACCGGTGTCTTCGCCAACGCCGTTCTGGGCGGCGTCATTGCACGTGAGGAGAGGCTGGACCCGATCGGGTTCGCCACTCTGGCAATTCTTTCCGGGCTCGGCGGCGGGCTGATCCGCGACGTGCTGCTGCAGCACGGTCCGCCGGCCGCGCTCACCGACTACGCCTATCTGCTGATCGCCTTCGCCGGTGCGGTGATCAGCTATGTCATCCGGGTCAAGGGCCGGATTTGGGACCGGGTATGGCCGGTGGTCGACGCTCTCGCGCTGGGGACCTGGGCGGCGGCCGGCGCCCAGAAGACGCTGGCGGTGGGGCTCGGCTGGCTGCCGGCGATCCTGCTCGGCACGATCACCGCCGTCGGCGGTGGCGCGGTGCGCGATGTCGTCCTGCGCCGGGTCCCGGGAGTGCTGGGCGGCAACACGTTGTATGCCACGTGCGCGGTCGCGGCCAGTGGCGTGCTGGTGCTCGTCTCCGGTCAGGGTCATCCGACCGTCGGGCTGGTGTCGTCGACAGTGGTGGGCGCGGGCCTGTGCCTGGTCGCCCGCTGGCGCGGCTGGATCCTGCCCAGCGCGGACGCCTGGTCCCCCAGTCGGGTCGTCCCCGCGTCATACCGTGATCGGTTGAGACGCCGTGCCGCTCGGCGTGATCGGCGCAAATGAGCCGGCGGGC
>CAYPQR010000008.1:0-22532 GCA_964412865.1 uncultured Intrasporangiaceae bacterium | reverse complement strand
CCCCGGCTACTCGACCAGCTGGGGGTGGTGACGGCCGGCCGTCGGTCGCCCGCATCAGGTGGCCTTCCGATAGACGAAGTCCTCCATCGAAATGGTGATCTCGTCGCGGTTGTCCCGGTAGCGCATGCAGTAGGACGTCGGATACCAGCCGGACTTCCGATATGCCTTCGGCGTCTTGATCGGCTTGCACCTGTTCGGTCGCGACCCTTCGACGAGCCCCTCGAGATACTCCTTCGTGATCATCGGCTCGTAGAAGGTCACGTCACGGTTCCACGTGCCGTAGATGAACGTGTGAGTGAATTTCTTGCCGTGGAACTCAGGCCCCGTGGTGTCGATGAGATGGTTTCCCATTCCCGGGGATTGGGCGTCCATGTTCTTGAAATCGGCTGCGAGGTACTTCGGTGCGGGCAACTTCTCGCCCAGTTCGAAGTCCTCACAGTTCACCAGCTCGGGGCAGGGCCCGGGCCGGATCGCCTTGCGCTCGGCGTTCTTCTGCATGTAGTAGTGCACGTCGAAATGCGGCCGGTCATAGACGTCCGGTGGGCCGTGCCCGTGCGGGTTCCAGTCGACCATCAGGTAGCGGAACGGTGTGTCGACCGTCTGCCTGAAGCGGCTGCCGAGGTACAGGATGTTCCCGTATCCGTTGGCACACTCCTTCATCGGATCGACGGTGCCGTTGCCGTCCTTGTCGAAGCACCACGTGCCGTCCGTCGGCGGGTCGTGCGGCAGGCCCTTCAGTGTGCCGGCGGCCGCCACCACCCCGATCGCCTTCGGCTTGCCGCGCTCCACCTGCGTGTATGCCGTCAGGCGGCCGTCGCCGCGTGGCGCGGACTCGCCCAGTTCTGCACAGGGTCCCCGGTAGGAGCGCGTCGCCTTGATCAACGGACCGGCGAGCACCCTCGGCACCTGCACGGTGCGGCCGTTCACGGGCCACACATCGGACTCGAGACACACGGTGACCATCCCCCGGTGCGGACGACCCTGTGCCGTCGGCGTGAACGTGCCGAGCACCACCACGATCACCACCCCGATGACGGCCGGCAATATCTTCGATTTCATTTCTGCCCCTTGTCGATCAAAGTCTCAGGCCATCGGTTTCCGGCCGGCGGTCACGACCATCCGCATGAATCCCCAGACACGCAACGCCGGATCGTGCATGATCGTGCGGAAATGCGCGATCTCCCCTGGAGTGATGCCCTGACCCAGCACCAGCTGCTCCATCTGCTGCGTGTAGTTCTCGTAGAGCAGTGCTCCCGCGTCGCCGCCGGAGATCATCGGGGCATACTCCGCCCCACGCAGATCGATCAGACCGGCGTCGGCCATGTGCCTCTGTATCTCGCGGGCCCAGTCCCACGACACGCCGGCTGCCTGCGATCCGCACACGCCGGCCCGGATCACCCGATCGACCACGTCAGCCGCAGCGTCGCTGGGTGCGGCCAGGACCTGCTGCGGCCGGTTCTCCGCGTCACCCAGGACGATCCATCCGCCGGGCGCCAGGGAATCCAGGAGAAGCTTGAAGATCTGCTCTCGCTCGGGCAGGTGCATCAGGACGGCACGTGCGTGGATCACGTCGTACATCCCGTTGCCGGGTAGGCCGTCTCGGATGTCGCGCCGACACCTCTCGACCTCGGGTGGAACATCCAGTTGCCCGGTGTCGAGGTCGACGGCGACCACGTGACCGTCCGGGCCGGCGCGGTCGGCCAGCCACCGTGTGATCGACCCACCTCCCGCGCCGACGTCAAGGCACCTCGCGCCGGGCGGCAGATCCACCTGGCCGAGCACCCGGACCGTCACCGGGTCGAACAGTTCCTGCAGGTGGTCCATCTGCCGACGTCCCAGGTCCGACCCGCTGTCCATCAGGTATGTACTGGTCATTTACGCATATCCCCTCTATGCGGTGATTATTTACGTGACACCACAGCGTGACCGGAGCCGCTATATCGCCGGTACATTCGCGCTTGACGGGGGACGTCAGAGCTGGCGTGCGATGACCACCGGGGTCTCGGGATCCGGGTCACCCATGAGCGCGTCGAACTCCTCCACGCCGATCAGCCCGAGTTCATACAGGATTCGTGTCGAGCGTCGCCAGCATCGGCGAGCCTCCTCACGATCGCCGGCGGCATACCTCGCTCGGCCGAGGCCCCACAGGTGTTCAGCCTCGAAGTAGGTGCCGGTGTTGCCGGAGTCATGATCCACGCGCAGTGCACGCTCGAACTCGCCGATCGCCTCCGGCAGGTCACCGGCGCGCCGGTGCAGGTCGGCCACGTTGCCGATGAGGACCCCGGAGTGCCACAGATCCCCGTGCGCCTCCGCGAGCGCGAGTCCCTCCTGGTGAGCGGCGATCGCCTTGTCGAGACGGCCGAGATGCGCGTTCTGGAGTCCGATCGCGAGCAACGAGTCGATCTGTCCCTCGCGCACACCGATCTCGCGGAAGATCCTCAGCGCGGTGTGCGCACAGTCGAGCGACTCCTCACGCCGGCCGAGCTCACCGAGGGCACGGGCCATGACCCGCAACGAGGTGGCCTCACCCCGCCGGTCACCGGTGCGCCGCCAGTGTCGCAACGCGTACTCCAGGTGCGGCAGCGCCTGGTCGGGGCCGCCGAGCAACGCGTGGATCCACCCCAGGTCGTTGCGCAGTAGCGCGTGATGGTCGCTCGACTCCGCGTCGCGCGTGGCCTCGAGCCCGGCGGTGATGAGCTCGCGCAACTCATACCATCTCCCGCGAGTGTTCATCGGCGCGAACAGGACTGCGGCGAATGCGGTGGCGAGGGTCGGCCCGTCCTCCGGCAGAGTGGCGGCGTGTCGAGCCGCGGCGACCAGGTTCGCGATCTCGGCGGTGAGCCACTCGCCGATCTGCGCGTCGTCGGACAGGCGGCGCCCGGTCTCCGCCAGGTGCGCGGGCACGAAGCGTTCGCGCCAGCTGTCGGGAGACTGGTGCAGTTCTGCGCTGAGGGCGGTTCCGAGATACCAGTTCAAGGCCCGCCGCACCGCAGCCGCACGATCGTCCCCCGACTCGTGCTGCTGCGCCTGTTCCCTCGCGAAGAGCCGCAGCAGATCGTGCAACTGGTAGCGGCCCGGTTCGGGCGACTCGGCCAGCTGCGCGTCGACGAGTTCGTCCAGCAACGGCTCGGTGTCCCGCTCCGGACGACCCGACAGCGCGGCCGCCACCGGCACACCCACGTCGCGCCCGGGCAGCAGGCCGAGCAGCCGGAACATCCGTGCAGGATCCTCTCGAAGGTCGGCACAGCTGACCTCGAAGCTGGTGCGAACCGCCCGGTCCGAGACCTCGAGCTCGTCGAGGCGACGCTGCTCGTCGGACATCCGTCGCACGAGTTCGCGCACCGGCCAGGTGGGCCGCCGCACCAGCTTCCCTCCGGCGATGCGCAACGCGAGGGGCAGCCGGTCGCAGAGCTCGGCGAGCTCCTCGGCGGCGTCCAGGTCGTCCTCCAGCCGGTCCGTGCCGGCGACCCGCGACAGAAGTGCCACCGACTCCTCCCGCGTCAACGCACCGAGGTGGTGACTCTGTGCTCCGTCGAGCGCCGGGAGGACGCTGCGACTCGTGACCAGGACCGCCGACTGCGTGCCGCCCGGCAACAGGGGGCGGACCTGCGCATCGTCGACGGCGTCGTCCAGGACCATCATCAGCCGACGATCCGCGGTCAGTGTGCGCAGTCGCGTCGACGCCTCGCTGACGTCGTCCGGGATCTCGAAGTCTGCGTCGCCCAGGGAGCGCAGCAGCCGCCCGAGCGCGTGACCGGGATCGAGCGGCCGCACACCCGGCGTGGCGCCCTGCAGGTTGAGATACAACTGCCCGTCCGGGAAGTCCGCCGCGACGTCGTGCGCGGCCTGCACCGCCAGCGCCGACTTGCCGATGCCGCCCGGACCCGTGACCGCCACGATCGGGACGGCGTGTCCCTTCGCGCCGGACAGGTCTGCTCCGATCCGCTCCAGCGCCCTCGTCCGGCCGGTGAAGCTTCCGTCCGCCGGCGGCAACTCGGCGGGGATCGGGCGGGCTCGTGCGGTCGACGCCTCCGTCGGCGCCAGATCCAGGGCCTGATCCTCGGCGAGGATCGCCTGCTGCAGATCCCTCAGCGGCCGGCCCGGTTCGACACCGAGTTCCTCGACCAGGTGCTCGCGCAGACCCCGGTAGGACGCAAGGGCGTCGGATGCCCGCCCGGCGCGATACAGCGCCACCATCTGCTGGGCGCGGAAGCGCTCCCGCAGCGGATGCTGCGCGACCAGACCGTTGAGCTCGGGGACGAGCAGCGCGTGCAGGCCACGGCTCAGGTCGTCGTCGATGCGTGCTTCCAGGACGCTCCAGCGCAGTTCGGTCAGCCGGTCGGCCTCCTCGCGGACGACATCCAGATCCGTCAGTCCCGCGTAGGCCTCCCCACGCCACAGGTCGAGCGCCTGGTGCGGCGCACGTGACGCGAGCATCTCGAACCGTCCCGCGTCCGTCTCGTCGCGACCGATGTGCAGCCGGTAGCTTCCGGCGCGGTGCACGATCCGCCCCTCGCCGAGCACGCGGCGCAACCGGTGGACGTAGAGCTGCACGTTGGATCGCGCCGACCGTGGCGGTCTTCGCGCCCAGAGGATCTCGATGATCCGGTCGGCGGAGACCTCCTCGCCACCGCAGGCGAGGAGGACGGCGAGCAACCGCTCCGGCTTCGCCGGAGGAATGGCGATCGCGGCGCCCCCGTCGTCATGGGCCTCCAGCGGGCCCAGCACGCCGATCCACATGGGATCCCAGCCTATAGCGACAGACGCGCCGTTGTGGGTCATCTCCTCGGGTGGCGCAGGGCCGAACGGCCGCTAGACTTGAACGCCGGAGCGCGGTTGCTCCAGGAGGTGAACGGTCGACGATGACTTCCGACGAACTGAAGACCTCGGTGGCCAGATCTCTTCCCGAATGGCACCGGATCGTGTCCGAGTCCTTCGTCCCGCTGGACGTGGCTCGCTCTGTGCCGGGCGATTTCAGAGGCAGGATCCGCTCTCGGGGGCTCGACCAGGTCGAATTGTGCGAGATCACGGCGGGCGGCCACAACGTGCTGCGCACGCCGGACCTGATCGCACGCAACGACCGGAGATATTTCAAGCTGAGCCTGCAGATCTGCGGCAGCGGACTGCTCATACAGGATTCGCGCGAGGCGGTGATGCGCCCGGGCGACCTCGCCGTCTACGACACGCACCGCCCCTACACGCTGGCGTTCGACCAGGACTTCCGGTCCCTCGTCATGATGTTTCCGCACGACCTCATCGACCTGCCGGTCGACGCCGTGGGGCAGTTGACCGCGGTCCGTATGCCCGGCGACGCGGGGCTCGGGAAGGTGATCAGCCCGTTCCTGGTCGAGTTGGCCCGTAATCTCGACCAGCTCACCGGTGCGAGCGGCAGGCGCCTCTCGCTCAACGCACTGGACCTGGTGACGACCATGTTCGCCAACGAACTGGCCATGAGTCGCCGGGGCGTCGCCGATCCGAACGAGGAATTGCTCGGGCGGGTGCGCACTTTCATCGACGCACACCTGGGCGACCCCGACCTCGGCCCGTCGACCATCGCCGCGGCCCACTACATCTCCACGCGCCATCTGCACAACCTCTTCCAGGCGTCCGACACGACGGTCGCGGCGTGGATCCGCTCGAGGCGGCTCGAGCACTGCCGCCGTGACCTGCGTGATCCCGTGTGTGCCGGCCGTCCCGTGGCTGCGATCGCAGCGCGGTGGGGCTTCTTCGACGCGGCCCATTTCTCGCGCGTCTTCAAGACGGCGTTCGGCATGTCGCCGAGTGTCTATCGGCGCGAGGCGGCCTGACCGTCCGATCGCCGTGAGCGATCGCGAGGTTTCGGTAGCGATGACTCTTGTGGCGGTCGCCGGTCTGTACGGTGCACGCAAGCCATCGCACTCCATTCGGGAGACACCATGAAGCTTCTGCTCACTTCTGGCGGCGTCACGAACGCCAGCATCTGTGACGCCTTGATCGACATGCTCGGCAAGCCGATCGCCGACTGCCACGCTCTGTGCATCCCGACCGCACAATATGGGCACCCGGGGGTCGGCCCGGGCGTCAAGGCCTGGCAGTTCATCAGCGGCAACGGCAAGAACCCCATGGTCGATCTGGGCTGGAAATCCGTCGGGGTGCTGGAGCTCACCGCCCTGCCGAGCATCGACGAACAGCGTTGGGTGCCTGTGGTGCAGGAGGCGGATGTGCTGCTGGTCGCGGGCGGGGACGTCCTCTACCTATGCTATTGGATGCGACAATCGGGCCTCGCAGATCTTCTCCCGTCGCTGGAGGAGTCGGTCTGGGTGGGCCTGAGCGCCGGCAGCATGGTCATGACCCCCGAGGTCGGGGACGACTTCATTCAGTGGAGACCGCCGACCGGTGACGACACGACCCTGGGTGTCGTCGACTTCTCGATCTGCCCGCACCTGGCTCCTGACGGTCTGCCGGGCAACTCGATGGCCGAGGCAGAGCAGTGGGCGGCGGGTATCTCATATCAGGCCTATGCGATGGACGACCAGACGGCGATCAGTGTCGTCGACGGAGCAATCGAGGTCGTATCCGAAGGGTATTGGCGGCACTTCCCGGCCTGACGCGGACGGTGTCGGCCGTCGCGGGCGGCGTCAGCAGCCGATGATGAACGCCGCCGCGCGCTCGGCGATCATGACCGTGGGGGCGTTGGTGTTGCCCGAGGTGATGCGCGGCATGACGGAGGCGTCGGCGATCCGCAGACCTGTCAGCCCGTGCACCGTGAGCTCCGGTGAGACGACGGACAGGTCGTCGGTGCCCATACGGCAGGTGCCCACCTGGTGGTGGTAGGTGATCGCGGTGCGGCGCACATAGTCGCGCACGGCGGTGTCGTCCTCGACGTCGGGCCCCGGATACAGCTCGGCGGCACCCCAGCCGTCCACGAGCGCCGGCTGCCGGCCGATCAGACGGCATTGCCGCACGGAGTATTCGAGCGCGGTGAGGTCGGTCTGCTCGGTGAGCGCGGCGGGATCGATGCGGGCTTCATCGTCGACATCGGGTCCGCCCAACGTGATCGACCCGCGACTTTCGGGTCTGATCATCCCCGCCATCAGGGTGAATCCGCTGTCCGGACCCGTCATCCACGGCTCATACATCGGGATGCTGAAATGCAGTGGTTGCGTGTCGGGGCCGTCGAGGCCGCTGCGGCTGCGGGCGAACAGGTGCGTTTGTGTGTGCGACTGCCCCTCACCGACCGGCGGCACGGGCACGCTCGTTGCGAAGATGACCGGCGACAGCAGGTGGTCGTGCAGGTTACGGCCGACCCCCGGCAGGTCGACGACCGGTCTCACCCCGACAGAGCGCACCTCGTCAGCGGGCCCGATCCCACTGCGCAGCAGGATCTTCGGTGAGTCGATCGTCCCGGCGGCGAGGATCACCTCGTCCGCCATCGTGCGTTCGAGGGTGCCGTCGTGATCCCACTGCACTCCGGTCACTCTGCCGTGGTCCACGAGCAGTCGGTGCACTCTGGCTCTCGTGATCACGCGGGTGCTCGTGGCCACCGGTTTCAGGTAGGCCAGGTAGGTGTTCCACCGCCGGCCGTCACGCATCGTCACCTGCTCCTGGCTGACACCATCGATCGTCTCGCCGTTGTAGTCGCGATTGTGCGGCACGCCACTCTGCACTGCGGCGTCGAGGATCGACTGCTGCACGGGATGCAGCGGGTAGTCGCCGCAGACATCGAGAAGCCCTGAATCACCGCGTAGTTCGGATGGACCGCCGTCATAGCGCTCGATGGCTCGGAACACCGGCAGCACGTCAGCCCATCCCCAGCCAGCGGCACCGAGCCGCACCCAGTGATCGTAGTCGGAGGGCACGCCCCGCACCCAGATCATGGCGTTGAGCGCGTGCGAACCGCCGAGAACCTTCCCTCGGGGCAGGTGCAGCCGTCGCCCGGCCGCCGCCGGCTGGGGCACCGTGTAGTAATCCCAGTCGTCGGGTCCGTGCCACAGCTCACCCTGGCGTGCCGGATCGTGGATGGCGGGATTGCTGTCCTCCCCGCCGGCCTCCAGCACGGTGACGTCGGCGCCCGCGTCGATGAGGCGGCGTGCGATGACGCACCCAGCGGATCCGGCCCCGACGACGATGAATGATTGTGGCATTGCCCGCCCTTCCGATGTTGAACATGAATATGACTGTGATAAATGAGTGTTCACCGACAGGAACCGCCGGATGGACGAGGGAATGGTGTGCCCCGGCCGCTACTCGGCGGTCTCCACCGGCTCGTCCGCCTCGGCGTCCGCATTCATCTCGTGCAGCAGCCGCTGCCTGTTGAGGGCCTCGCCCGAGAGTTCCGTGGCGATCTGCCCACGCCGGAAGACCAGCACGCGGTCGCACAGTGAGACCAGTTCCTCGACGTCAGTGGACGCCATCATCACCACCGAATCGGCGCTGGCCTCACGCACGAGGCGATGGATGTCGGTCTTCGACCCGACGGCGACGCCGCGCGTGGGGTCGTCGAGCAGCATCACGGCCGGGGCCGCCTCCAGCCACTTGGCCATGACGACCTTCTGCTGGTTACCGCCCGACAGGCCGGCGACGACCTGGTTCTCGTCCGCCGCCTTGATGTTCAGGTCGCGGATGCGGACACGCGCCCTCTCGCGCATCAGCGGCCGGCGCAGGAAGACCCCGTCGCGCCCGAGAGCGACCGACTTGACCTGGGCGACATTGGTCCAGATCGGCCGCTCGAAGAGCAGCCCGCGCTTGCGATCGCCCGACACGATCGCGACGCCGCGTTTGACCGCGCGCAGTCGCGACCTCGGCGCGTTCGCCGTTTCGGTGCGGGGCAGCCGCACCGACCCTCCGGAGGCCTTGCGCACTCCCCCGATGACCTCCAGCAGCGCCTGGTGCCCGGCGCCGACCACTCCTGCCAAACCGACGATCTCACCCTGCTCCGCGACCATGCTCACGCCGGCGAGGCGGTCTGGCACGGTCAGATCCTCGACGGTCAGTCGCAGCGGCGATCCGGTGCGGTGGGCGCGCTCGCCTGCGGGGGCGACCAGCTTGTCGACCTGGACGGTCGAGTGCCCGCCGACCATCGCCTCGACCACCTCCTTCATGGTCATCTCCTCGCGCCGTGTGTTGCGCACCACGAGCTCACCGTCCCGAAGCACGGTGATCACGTCGGACAGTGCCATGACCTCCTCGAGGATGTGCGAGACGAACACGACGCCGACCTTGCGGTCGCGCATCACCGAGAGGACGTGCAGCAGACGCGCGGCGGTCTGGTCGTCCAGTGCGGACGTCGGCTCGTCGAGGATCAACAGTTGCGGGTTCGTCAGCAGCGCGCGTGCGATCTCGATCAGCTGCTGCTCGGCCAGGCTCAGCTCACCGAGCAATGTGCGGGTCGACATGTGCAGACCGAGTTCGTCGAGCACGGGTCTCGCCTGCTGATCCATCGTCTTGCGGTCGAAGACCCCGTGACGCAATATCGCTCGACCCAAGAAGAGGTTGCCCAGCAGATCGAGGTCCGGGAAGAGGTTCAGTTCCTGCGAGACGACCGCGACACCATGTGCCGCAGCGTCGTTCGGGTTGCGGAACTGCACCGGTCGGCCACCGAGGTGCACGGTGCCGCCGTCGGGTCGGACCATGCCGGTCAGCACTTTGATCAGGGTCGATTTGCCCGCGCCGTTCTCTCCCAGGAGCGCGTGCACCGTGCCCGGCTCGACGTCGAAGTCGACGCCGTTCAAGGCGACCACTCCGCCATACACCTTGCGGATAGCCCTGGCCTCCAAGCCCTGTTGCTGCGCAGCGTCAGTCATCGGGCACCCGTCAGTTCGCTTTGGAGATCGGTTTGATCGGTGGGTTCGCGAGCTGCTTCGGCACGTCGTGCTTCATGAACCACTTGGCCCGCGAGGCGGCGCTCTTCTGCCGCGTGATCATCTGGTCGATGTTCTTCTTGGTGATCAGCAGGTTGCCGGTGTCCCACCAGCCCTTCGGGATCGGCTTGCAGCTGCGCGCGTGATGGATGAGCTCGTGCATCGCGATGTAGCCCTTCATCCAGTGCTCCGGCGAGGAGAGCGCGAACAGCGTGCCGTCCTTGACGTTCTGCAGGGCCTGGGGCGGCACGTCGGCGGATCCGGCGAGAAATTTCCGGCCGGTCTTCTGCTTGATCTGCGGGAGTGCGACACCGTCGACGCTTCCGACCCCGATGAACGCCTCGGCGTCGGAATACTTGTGCACGAGAGCGTTCCACGCGTTGAAGGTCTCGGTCGTCCCGTTCTTCGTGTCGACCGGGCCGACGATCTTCATGTGCGGCAGGTCCTTCTTGATCGTGGCCTGCAGGCCCTTCATGCGGTTCACCAGCACCGAAAGCGTCGGGATGTCGTTGCCGAGGACGACCGTGCCCTTCGGGTCCGGATGCTGAGCGACGAACGCCTTCCCCAGGTCGGCGCCGATGTTGTAGTTGCTGTTCCCCACGAACAACGGCACATCCGTGCCCTTCGGTGCGGGGGTGTCGACCGCGACGAGCGGGATGCCTGCCTTGGTCGCTTGATTGAGCGGCCGCACAAACAGGTTCGGCGCGACCGTCTCCATGGCGATTCCGTCGGTCGAGGTGTGAATCGCCGACTCGAAGTCGGCGACCTCCTTGGGCCCGTCCGGTGCGGACGGCGCGGACTCCGTCAGGTCGACATGGCCGTCCTGTTTGGCGGCGTACGACGCCCCCATCGCCATCTCCTGGAACGGGTCCTGGGAGGTGGTCGAATAGATGAACGCCAGATGGAGTGTGGTGTTCTTGCCCGCCGGTGTGCAGTCGCCTCCCGTGCCGCCCGACCCGGCGTTGCTGCCGCCCGAGGAGCATCCGGCCAGGACGACCACCCCGGCGACCGTCGCGCCGGTCAGTGTCGTCAATCGACGACGTCGTGATGTGTTGCGCATTCATGCGCTCCTTTCGCGTGCGAATCGCGCAGCGGCCCATCGGCGCGGTGCGGTGATCGAGCATGAGCGGGTGTCATAGGGCAGCCGCCCGCGCCGCGCCGCGATGCTGCTGATAGCGCACCAGGCTGTCGAATCCGACCGCCACGATGATCACGATGCCCGTGACGAACTCGGTCCAGTTGGCCTGGATGCCGAAATACGGCAGGCCCGCGTTGACGACGTTCAGCAGGACGGCGCCGATCATGGCGCCGAGCACGCTTGCCGACCCGCCGCGCAACGGTGTGCCGCCGATCACGGCCGCGGCGATCGCATCCAGCGTGGTGCTGCCGGTGCCGATCGTCGGGCTGCCCGAGTTGAAGAACGCCAGGGCCAGGCATCCGGCGATGCCGGCCAGCAGACCGATGACCACCAGCACCTGGGTTCGCACCCGTCGCTGCGAAATACCCGAGAAGTCAGCGGCATCCGGGTTCGAGCCCATTGCCAGCACTCGATATCCCCAGGGAGTGTGGTGCAGTGCGATCCCGAGCGGGATGGACACGACGACCATGACGATGACGGCGATCGGGAATCCACCCACCGTGCCGCCGAGGATCGTGAAGAACGAGCTGTCCGTCGGCAGTCCGATGACCTGCTCGCCACCCGCCAGACCTGTGGCCAGGCCGCCATACATCGAGAGCGTGGCGAGTGTCGTGATGATCGTCGGGATCTTGATGAACGCAACGATGAGCGCGTTGAACAGCCCGCACGCGGCGCCCGTGAGCAGCGCGCAGACGGCTGCGAGCCACGGATTCATGCCGCCGCGCATGAGGATCGCCGCCACGATCAGCGAGAGGGCGAACGTGGTGCCGGGCGACAGATCGATGTCGCGCATGGCGATCAGATAGGCCAGCCCGATCGCCATCACCCCGGTGTAGACCGAGCTCTGCAGCACGTCCTCCAACTGCCCGGGCGAGACGAACCTCGGATGCAACGCGCCGATGATGACGATCAGCGCGATCGTCGCGATGGTCACGCTCGACGCCGGGAAGCTGATGAGCCGGCGTGCCAGGCCACCTACGCCACCCCACGAACCTCCCGGCGGTGTCGGCCTTTTCGTATCTGCGCCGCTCAGCTTGGTCGTCATCTCGCCTCAGCTCTCGGTGTGTCGCGGCCACCACGCCCCGATGTCACGGGCGGGTGTTCGGGCTCCGTCACAGCCCTCGACAGCCGGTCCGCTATCACCGCACCCGACTGTGATGGGCCTCACACTCCATACTCGGCACGCGATCCGTTTCGCTGCTTGACTACGCGTGCCCGATCCTTGACTCATGGCGCATCAAACACCGCGACCGCCCCCGACCGGCCCGTCCGGCCCTAGCGTCAAGACCATGGCGCAACCCATGCACAGCACCTCATCGAGCACGGCGGCACCCCGGTTCGCCGGCAAGACCGCCGTGGTCACCGGCGCGGGCACCGGCATCGGGGCGGCGACCTGCCGTCGCCTGGTCGCCGAGGGCGCCCACGTCGTCCTCACCGGCCGACGGGAGGAGCCGTTGCGCGCCGTGGCCGGGCCGCTGGGCGACCGCGCAACGGTCGTGCCGGGCGACGCAGCCGACGGCGAACACATGCGGCGGGTCGTCGCCGCGGCAGTCGAGGAGTTCGGCCACCTCGACGTCGTCGTCGCCAACGCCGGAGGCCACAAGATGGGCAGGGCGGGGGACGTGGACGACGACATGTGGCGCTTCAACGTGCGCACCAACCTCGACACCGCCTTCGTGACGATCAGGGAGGCTCTGCCCTCCCTGTGCGAGCGACGCGGATCCGTCGTCGTGGTGTCGTCCCTGGCGGGGCGATTCGCCGGACCGGACGTCGTCGGTTATGCGACGACCAAGCACGGTCTGATCGGCCTGACGCGGTCGATCGCTCGCGACTACGGCCGGGAAGGTGTGCGTGTCAACGCGATCTGCCCCGGCTGGGTACGCACCGAGATGGCCGACGAGCAGATGGACGACCTCGCGCACATCCAGGGCCTGACGAATCGCGACCAGGCTTACGAGTTGGCAACGAAGCACACACCTCTCGGACGGCCGGCCCGGTCCGACGAGATCGCCTCGGCCATCGCATTCCTGGCCAGCGACGACGCCTCGATCATCACCGGCACGACCCTGTTCGCCGACGCCGGCGCATCATGCGTCGACCTGCCCACGATCGCTTTCGCGCCCTGAACCCGACCCGCGTTGATATCGCCGATCCACAGCGACACGAGAGGATCCCATGACCGAACCCCATGACACCAATCCGCTGTCCGGTGAGATCCGCCCTCCGGAGTGGAAGGGTATGGACGACTTCGCGGCCGGTATCGACGGCAACCGCATGCCGACCGACGACAAGCTGGTGGGCCGCACCTTCGACCTCGACCCCGAGGAGGGCCCGCGGACGACGATGCAGTTCGCGTCCGACCACGAGATGACCTGGCAGCGTGCTGATGAGTCCGGCTCCGACTGGTACGAGCACATCGAGATGCGGCCGGGTCTGCACTACCTGTCGGCCACGTACGCGAAGCATCCGATGCACGCCGAGGTCATCATCGTCAACGAGAACACCGGGCGCACACTCACCGTCGCCGACGACATCGCGGAGGCTCCGACACCCGGGCGGCCGCGAGTGGCCCAGAGTTTCACTCCCGGCACGCTGGGCGGGGTCGAACCGCGCGGAGACGCTCCCGCGACCACCCGGGATCTGATCGGGTGGCGCGCGCAATACCGCTACAGCCCGAATCACCTCTACGAGCACGTCTACCTGTCCAGCAAGCGCTACGCCTGGCAATGTCTCGTCGGCGAACAGCGCGGCCACGGAGATGTCGATCTGTCAAGCATGTGGGGGCTCGGAGACAACCTCTATGTCTTCACCTGGACCGAATTCCTCATCCCGGTGGCCGCCACCTGGCTCTACGACCTCGACGCGATGCGAACCACCGGCACCTTCTTCGGGCTCGGCGCCGAAGGTGTCGTCCGGTGCCGCCCGGCCGGGGCATACATCACCGAACTCGGCCGGATCACCTACCCCGACGTCGAGCCGGTCTAGCCGGCACGGGCATCGGGCGACACGACGACACCAGACGATCAGGAGCACAGGCATGCAGAGCGCACTCGAAGTGATCAAGGCACACTATGCCGCCTCGGACCGCGGCGACCTCGAAGGAATGATGGCGCCGCTGGCGGAAGATGCACAGTGGACGGAAATGGCCGGATTTCCGTACGGCGGAACGTATATCGGCCCCGACAGTGTGAAGGAGAACGTCTTTGCGCGAATCGACGCCGAGTGGGAGGGCTACACGGCAGAACTGACGGACTTCGTCGCCGACGACACACACGTCGTCGCGTTCGGGCACTACTCCGGCACCTTCAAGGCGACAGGCAAGTACTTCAAGGCACGAGTGGCGCACTACTGGACGGTCGAGGACGGCAAAGTGGTCCGATTCGAGCAGTTCACCGACACGGCACTGGTGGCCGAGGCGTTGCGCGGGTAGTCAATGATCGCGCGCGCGTAGTCAAGCCGGACACATCCCTCCGCGTCGATGATGAAGTGTGAGGCTCGTCACAGACCGGACACTTGCCACTCGGAGCCCCTGGGGCGCGGCCGTACTCGCTCATGAAGGGAGCAAGTGAATGACACACTCTCAGCGCGTTTTCAAGCGGCACCGGCGACTCCTCGTCCTGACCACCCTGACCGCGGCCGGGGCGGTCGTGCTGGCCGGCTGCTCGTCAGGCAGCGACAACTCCGCATCCGGCAGCACCGGCGGCGGCAGCGGCGGCAGCTGCCCCGCGTCCAACAAGAACAAGACCCTCCACGTCGCCTTCGTCGCCGCCACGACCTCCCAGAACCCGATGCAGGAGATGGCGTACGGGGCCAAAGAGGCGGCAAAACAGGACGGCAACACCAAGATTCAGGTGCTTGCTCCCTCGGACGTCGACGCGTCCAAGGAGGTGCAGATGCTGGAGTCCGCGACCCGGACGGCGACGGACGGCATCGCCTGGGAGTCGGTGAGTCCCGACTCGTTCGTGCGTCCGCTGCAGGATGTCAAGAAGGCGGGCATACCCCTCGTCGCGGTCGACAACATGACGCCCAAGGGCGTCACACCCGATCTGTTGGTCTCCAACAGCAACTTCGACGACGGCGCCAAGCTCGGCAAGGCGTTCGTGGCCCAAAACCCCGACCCCAAGGGCACGGTCGTCATCGGCAACGACATTCCGACCCTCGACGTGCTGAAGTCGCGGATCTCGGGTCTCGAGCACGTCATCAAGAAGCACTATCCGCACATGAAGATCGTCGGACCGTTCAACGCGCAGGGCGCGGGCGGCCTCACACAGAACGAGCAGGCGTGGTCGGCCGAGATCCACTCGCACCCGAAGGCCACGGCTTTCCTCGGTGTCGGTGGTCCCGACGGGATTTCGCTGCCGCTGATCAAGAAGAAGACCAACGGTGACTGGCTCGCCGGCTCGGCCGACATCGCCAAGCAGGCGCTCGAGGCCGTGAAGGACGGCAGACTGTTCGCGCTGTCGTCGCCCGAGCACTTCATGAAGGGCTATATCGCGATCCACGAGATCATCAAGCAGGACCGCACCTGCAAGACGATGCCGCACGGATGGTGGGACTCCGGTTCACTGCTGATCACCAAGAAGAACGTCGACGACATCATCAAGCGGCAACAGAACGGCAAGACCCGGCTCGCGTGGTTCATGAAGCACAGCATCCCGGACCAGCTGGCCGACCCTCCGATGAAGCCGTTCGACAAGGTGAACTGAACCGGCCCGGAGAGTCGCGACGGGCCGGCCGTGCCGCGCGAGCCGTCCGTTCGCTCACAGTCAAGACGTCGGCGTCGACCGACAAGGCCGCCGCACGTCCACGCGCGATACTTGACGAGGGCGCCCCGTGCAGTTGCACGGGGCCATCTGTCATCCATGTGAGAGGTGGAAGAGCAATGACCACGCAGTTGTTCATCGGCGGCACGTGGAGGGGAGCGTCGGGCGGGACCATCCCGACCTACGACCCCGCGACCGAGGACGTCCTCGAACAGGTCGCGTTCGCCACCGCCGGTGACGTGGACGACGCCGTGAAGGCTGCGCGCGACGCGTTCACATCGAGCGACTGGCGAGACATGCTGCCTGTCGCTCGTGCCGGGCTGCTCTTCCGGCTCGCCGCCACCATCGAGGAACACGCGGAGGAGCTCGCCGCCCTGGAGACCCGCGACCAGGGCCAGCCGATCGGGGTGTCGCGGCAGGTCAGCGTCACGGGGGCGGCCGAGCACTTCCGTTACTACGCCGGCTGGGTGACGAAGATCGAGGGTGCGACCGCACCGATCTCCTTCCCCGACACCTTGCACTACACACGTCGCGAACCGGTCGGCGTCTGTGCCCTGATCACGCCGTGGAACTTCCCACTGATGATCCTCGCCTGGAAACTGGCGCCGGCACTCGCCACCGGCAACACGGTGCTCATCAAGCCGGCAGAACAGACGCCGCTGACGGCGATCCGGCTGGTCGAACTGGCCGAACAGGTCGGCTTTCCACCGGGCGTGATCAACCTGGTGACCGGCGACGGCACGACGGGGCAGGCACTGGTCGACCACCCCGGTGTCGACAAGGTCTCCTTCACGGGGTCGACGGAGGTCGGGCGGTCGATCGTGCGGTCGTCGGCGGGAAACCTGAAGCGCGTCACCCTCGAGCTCGGTGGAAAGGCTCCCTCGATCATCACTCGCGATGCGGACATCGACGTGGCCGTCGGCGGCAACATCGCGGGCGGCATGCTCAACTCGGGACAGGTGTGCGCGGCATACACACGGTTCTATGTCGACAAGAAGCGCGAGGACGAATTCGTCTCGAAGCTTGCGGCCGGTGTCTCCGGGATGAAGATCGGGCCGGGGGGCGACGAGACCACCCAGCTCGGCCCGCTGGTCTCGGCCGAACACCTGCAGCATGTCGAGCAACTCGTGGGCACCGCCGGCACCGACGGGGCGGAGCTCGTGACCGGCGGTCACCGCACGGGTGAGCGGGGCTACTTCTTCGAACCCACTGTGATCTCCGGCGTCACCGACACGATGACGGTGGCACGGCAGGAGATCTTCGGACCGGTGCTCTCGGTGCTCAGCTACGACGACGAGGACGAGATCGAGAGCGTGATCAACCGCGCCAACGACACCGATTACGGTCTCGCCGCGACGGTCTGGACGAAGGACCTCGGCCTGGCTCACCGTCTCGCCAACGGCATTCGCGCCGGGGCGATCTTCGTCAACATGCCCTCCATCCCGGACATGGCTGCACCCTGGGGCGGTTTCAAGGCCAGCGGCTGGGGCCGCGAGATGGGTCCGTACTCGATCGACGCCTACACCGAGGTCAAGGGCGTCTGGATGCACTACGGAGCCTGACATGACAACTGTCAACGACGCCGGACCACACACAAGGTCGGTCAAATTGGTCACGACGCCCGAGACGGTCGATCACCCGCTCGCGCCGCTCACCGCCGCCGAGATCGAGACGGCGCGTGTGGTGCTCGCCGACGCCGGGCGGCTGACCGAGACGACGCGGTTCCCCCAGGTGTTGCCCGTCGAGCCCGACAAGCGGCAGGTTGCCGGATGGCGGCCCGGCGATCCGATCGACCGCAGGATCGCCTTCACCCTGCTCGACACGGCGAGCGGCGACGCATACGAGGCCGTCGTCTCGGTGACACGTCGCGAGGTCGACTCGTATGAAAGGCTCCGGACCGGCGAACATCCCTATGGCCAGCCGCAATACCTCTTCGAGGAGTATGACCGCGCGCAGGAGATCGCCAAGGCGTCGCCCGAGTGGCAGGCGGCCATGAGGCGGCGGGGCGTCACCGACTTCGGCCTCGCATTCGCCGCGCCGCTCGCACCGGGATTCTTCGGCCGGGAGGACGAGACCGGCCGCAGAGTGATCCGCTCACTCACCTTCATGCGCAATGACGCCGACGACAGTCCCTGGGCCCACCCCGTCGAGGGGCTGATCGTCCATATCGACCTCACGGCGGGCGAAGTCATCCGCGTCGAGGACGACGGTGACGTGCCGATCCCGGAGGCGACCGGAAACTACCGCGAAGCCGACGCCGACAGCCTGCGGACCACCCTGAAGCCGTTGGAGATCATCCAGCCCGAAGGGCCGAGCTTCACAGTCGACGGATCACACGTGCAATGGGAGAACTGGAAGTTCCGTGTCGGATTCAACGCCCGTGAGGGCCTGGTACTGAACCAGGTCAGCTTCACCGACGGCGGCGAGGATCGGCCGGTGCTCTATCGCGCCTCCATACCGGAAATGGTGGTGCCGTACGGCGATACCGCATCGAATCGTTTCTGGATCAGCTACTTCGACGCCGGTGAATACCTGCTGGGCAAGAACGCCAATGCACTGTCGCTCGGTTGTGACTGCCTCGGTGTGATCCACTACTTCGACGCGTTCGTCGCCGACGACCGCGGCAACCCGGTGAAGGTCCCGCAGGCCGTGTGCATGCACGAGGAGGACTACGGAGTCCTCTGGAAGCACACCGACCTCGAAGGCCATCCGGAGGTGCGGCGGTCACGCCGCCTCGTCGTGTCGTTCATCGCGACGGTCGGCAACTACGACTACGGGTTCTATTGGTACTTCTACCTGGACGGCACGATCGAGGTCGAGGCGAAGGCCACCGGGATCGTCTTCACCGGCGGTGCTCACCCCGGCGGTGCGACTCGGCACGCGCCGGAGGTGGCGCCCGGAGTCATCGCGCCGGTGCACCAGCACCTCTTCTGCGCTCGACTGGATGTCTCGATCGACGGAGACGCCAACGCGGTGAGCGAACTCGAGGTCCACGGCATCCCGATCGGGCCGGAGAATCCTCACGGCAACGCCTTCGAGCAGGTGGCGACGCCACTGAAACGCGAGTCGGATGCACAGCGCGTGTCCGACTCGTCGGTGAACCGCCAGTGGCGGGTGGAGAACCCGAGCCGCCTCAACCACGTCGGCCGGCCCACGGCATACCACCTGATCCCGCAGACGGGGCCGACGCTGATGGCTCAGCCCGGATCATCTGTGGCCGCGCGGGCCGCGTTCGCCACGAAACATCTGTGGGTGACCAGGTTCGATCCGTCAGAACGGTTTCCCGCGGGCGACTACCCCAATCAGAACGCGGGGGACGGTCTGCCCGTGTGGACGGCGGCCGACCGTGAGATCGAAAACACGGACATCGTGCTGTGGCACACCTTCGGCCCCACCCACATCCCCCGCACCGAGGACTGGCCGATCATGCCCGTCGACTACTCCGGATTCCTGTTCAAGCCGCAGGGATTTCTCGACCGCAACCCGACACTCGACCTGCCGTCCAGCGCGGGAGGATCATGCGACCACGGCTGTCACTGCGACTGATCGGGGGCGCACACCGATGAATGACGAAGAGGCGAACGTGACGACCAATCTTTCCGACACCAGCACCTGGCTTCCGCTCGACGGCCTCGAGCCGGGATTCGACGCCAACAAGCCGCCGGTCACCGGCGCACTCGACGGCCGCACGGTCATCGTCGAGAATGACGGCGGATCGGTGATCGAGCACACGTTCTCGGGCACGCAGGTCACCTGGCGTTATGACGCCGCCGAGGGCGACCCCCACGGCGATGCCGAAGGCACCGACGTCTGCGAGGTGTTCGTCATCGATGACGACCTCTATTACGCCCAGTTCCACACGAGTTCGCGACCGGACGATGCGGTCAGCCTGGTGCTCGACCTGCGGTCGGGGCGTTCTCTGTCGATCGTGAGCATCATCGGTGAGGCGGGCACGCCGCGGGTGCGGCAGCTCTTCACGCCGGGTGTCATTCGAGGGATGCAGGTCAGCGGGGTCGCACCGGCACCGACGAACGCTCTGATCGGCCGCCGGGTGATGTGGACGTACTCGACGGAGCATGCCTACGAGCACATCTATCTGAGCCCGCACTGGTATACGTGGCAGTGTCTCGCCGGCCCCGAGCGCGGACTGGCCGACACCGACGAGCAGAGCACCTGGCAGCTGCGCCCCGGCATCTATGCATTCACGTGGCGCGAGAAAGTCATCCCGTGCGCCTCGGTGACCATCGCCGACCACCGCAACGTGCGAAGGATTCGCTCGACCGGGGTGCTGTTCGGGCTCGCCGAAGACGGCGTCGGCCGCACCCACTTCACCTTCGGAGCCGACGGCCGACTGTTGTCGACCACCGTGCATCCAGACGTCTACGACCCTGCCAACGCTCGGCCCTGAGACCCGACAGCGATAGAAGGTGCATCATGCAGCCTGACCTCATCGTCCGGAATGCCAATATCCTGACCGCCGACCGGTCTCGGCCACGGGCCTCTGCCCTGGCGGTCGCCGAAGGCCGCATCAGTGCTGTGGGCACTGATGACGAGGTCCTTGCGCAGGCGGGCGCTGCGACGCAAGTGCGCGATCTGGGTGGCGGCTTCCTCATGCCGGGCTTCGTCGACATACACAACCACCACGCCCTGGCCGGGCGTGCCGACCTGTTCGAGCTGACGTTCCCGGTTACGGCAACGTTGCCCGAAATCCTGGAAGCGGTGCGCGGATACGCCGCCAGGCTCGGCCAGGAGGACTGGGTGATCGGCGGCAGCTGGGGCGCCGGGATGATGGACCAGCTGGCGAGCCACGACGCTCGGCGCGCCCTGGACGACGCCGCCGGCGGTCGGGCGGTGCTTCTGACCGACGACAGTCATCACAACCGCTGGGTCTCGACGAAGGCGCTGGCGATGGCCGGTGTCACCCGTCAGTCCTCGGATCCGTCGGGCGGTCAGATGCTTCGCGAGGACGGAGCGCCGACCGGCGTGATGCTCGAGGCGGCAGGCCTCATGATCGAGCGAGCCATCCCCGAGGCGGCGCGGCTCGATGCGGCGGGGCACCAGGCGTGCTCACGGCGCGCGATCGAGATCCTGCACGGGCACGGGATCACCGGATTTCAGGATGCGGCCGTGTCCGTCGACACACTGGCGGCGCTCAGCGCACTCGACGAGGACGGCCGGTTGGACGCGTGGGTCGTCACCTCGATGCTGATCAACGACCTGATCTTCGGCGTGTCACCCGTCGGCGAGCAGTTGCTGCCGCTCGGACCCGCATACGCGAGCGCGCATCATCGGCCGACGTTCGTCAAGATCTTCCTCGACGGGGTGCCTCCTGCGCGCACCGGCGCGTTCCTGGAACCCTACCTGCCCGACTGTCACGGTGAGCACTTCTGCGGCGAGCCGACGATGTCACCGGACGAACTGCTCCACTGGATGCGTCGTGCCGCGCGAGCCGGCCTGTCGGCGAAGGTCCACTGCACGGGTGACAAGTCCGTGCACATGGTGCTCGATGCCGTCGAGACCCTTCGGGCGGAAGGCTATGTGCAGCAGCGGTATCAGGTCGCACACGGCCAGTTTGTCGCTCCCCAGGACATCCGCCGGTTCGCCGAGCTCGGCGTGGACGCCGACATATCGCCGTTCCTATGGGTGCCCGGCGTGATCCCGCAGGCGATCTCCGAGGTGCTGCCCGCCGACCGCGCGGGCAGAATGCAGCCGAATCGCGCGCTGCTCGATTCCGGCGCGCTCGTCGCCGGAGGGTCCGACTGGCCGGTCAGCCAGTCGCCGGACGTGTTCGAGGCCATCGCCGGCCTCGTCACACGTCACGATCCGACCGGCAGGTTCCCTGGGGCTCTGTGGCCCGAGCAGGCGGTCGGTCGGGACGAGGCGATCGAGATCTTCACCATCAACGGGGCCACGTCGATGGGCCTTGCCGACGTGACCGGAAGTCTGATCCCCGGCAAGTCCGCAGACTTCATCGTGCTCGATCGGGACATCACCGAGGTGCCGTCCGACGAGATTCTGGGGACCGTCGTGCAGGAGACCTGGTTCGCCGGGCGGCAGGTCCATACCGTGGTCGAGGCGCAGACGGCGTGAGTTCGATCGTGTCATCCTGACGGCAGAGTTGGGGCACGGGACGAAAGGGGCATCATGCAGATCTGGCGGCGGGTGTTGCGGAGCCACTGATGTTGCGTGAGCACCCGAACTGCCCCGTGCACACCATCGAGCCCAGGCCGGGCGACCTCGACGATGCGCCCGAATTCCTCGTGGGCCCTGTCAGCACCTGCGGTCCGGGTCGGCCAGGTGCATCTCTGGGACACGGACGACCCGTTGGACGGCACCCTGGTGCTCTTCCGTGACACCTTCCTCGCCGGCGAGGGCGGACCTTCGTCGAAACTTCCGGTGCATGACGCAGGCATGCTGTGCCCCGACTTGGCACAGACGATGCGCTGCGAGGCGATCCTGGGCGCGATGGCGGAGCAAGAGGGCTTGAAGGACCCGCAATCGCGCACCGCACAACGCCACCTGTTGTCGATCCTGCTGCTCGAATGCGAGCGAATCACCGGGAGTCGTCACGAGGGCGCGGGTGGCTCGATGGCGCGGCTGAACCGTGACTTCGAGTCCCTGGTCGCGACTCGGGTCTCGGCCACTCTCACGGTGCGCGACCGCGCCTCCGATCTCGGAGTGACACCCGGCTACCTGCACGAGAGCGTTGCATCTGCGAGCACATCGCATCGACGGAGGGAAGTACCGATGACCGATCGGTATGCACACCTGTTCGTTCGGCAAGTTCGCCGA
>CAYPQR010000007.1:0-23685 GCA_964412865.1 uncultured Intrasporangiaceae bacterium | reverse complement strand
ACAGGGGTATGACGCCGCGAGCGCCCGCATACCCCGCGACGTGGGTCACCCCGAGACTGGCGTCACGTGACGGTGCGGGGGACCACGACCAGCGGGATCGGCAGGGTGCGCAGGATCTTGTTGGCCGTGGTGCCCATGAAGATCTTGTGGTTCTGCGCCAGTCGGCTGGATCCTACGAGCATGATCTCCCCGTCGTCCCACGAGACACTCTCGACCGCGTCCTCGATCGTCTCGCCCTCGGCGACCGCGGCGGTGACCTCGGTGCGGCGGCCCACGCTCGCGCACGCCTCGTCGAGCACTGACCGCGCGTGCTCCCGCGCCCTCTTGGCCGCGAGTTCGTGGCCTTCGGTGTCCTCGTAGTCCAGGGCCAGGATCGACAGGAGACGCAACGGCACTCGGCGTCTGGCCGCACTGTTGGCTGCGACGTCGAGCAGGGTATGAGCGCCGTCCCGCGACCCGATGGCGGCCGTCATCCTCGTGATCGCCTCGCGCCGCTCATAGCCCGAGGGTACGAGCGCGACGGGCACGTGCGCCGAGTGCAGCAGGGCGCCGGCGACCGATCCGATGGTGAAGCGCTTCAGCGGGCCATAGCGTGCGGCACTCACGATGATCAGCTGGGCGTCGGCCTCCCGGGCAGCCCCGATCAGACCCTCGGCGACCGATTCGGCATACGCGACCTTCGCAGTGGCGGTCACCCCGTCGGTGACGTCCGCGACCGCCTGCGCCAGCCATTCTCTGGCGGCGCCGTCGCGCAGCTCCTGGCTGGCGCGCTCCTCACGGAAGTGGGCCTGCGCGGGCGCCGGCCCGTCGAGGACGTGCACGATCAGCAGTTCGGCCTCTTGCGTGTGCGCGAGCGCCGAGGCCAGGGCGATCGCATCCGATCCACGCTCGTTCGGCGCATATCCGACGATGTAGCGCATGGGTGGTCCTTCCTCGGGAGGGTCGTGGTAGCGGCCCTCTGCCTACTGATTGTCCCCGGCCGGGGCGGGCGGCGGCCAGCTCGCGAAGTGCTTGGTGCGCGGCGTGGCATACGTGCGGATCTTCGATGTGGAGAGGCCGAGCCGCACGAGCGATTCGGCGATGGTGACGGCGGCGGAGACACCGTCGACCACGGGCACGCCGGTGCGCTCAGCCACCTTCTTGGTGAGCTCTGCCATGCCGCCGCACCCCAGCACGATCACCTCGGCGCGGTCCTGGGTGACCGCCGCCTCGCACTCGCTCACGATCGCCTCGACGGCGTCCTGCGGGCGGGCCTCGAGGTCGAGGACGGCCATCCCGCTGGAGCGGATCGACGCGCACCGGTCGAGCAGCCCGGCCAGTCGCAGCCGGTCCTCGATCAGGGGCACGGTGCGGTCGAGGCTGGTGACGACCGAATACGTGTGGCCGAGGAATTGCGCGGTGGATGCGGCGGCGTCGGTGATGTCGACGACCGGCACGTCGAAGAGCTCCTGCAGCGCCTCGCGTCCGTGGTCGCCGTAGCCGGCGAGGACGATGCCGTCGAACGGTTCGGGGTATGCGCGCACCGTCTCGGCGACGGCGACCGCCGCGAGGTAGCTCTCATAGTTGCCCTCGATCGATTCTGCGCCGAAGAGCGGTGTCAGAGGCACGATCTCGGTGCCGGGCATCGCCACAGAGGCGGCCTGCCGGCCGATCGCCTCGGTCATGGAGGCAGTGGTGTTGACGTTGACGACGAGCAGTCTCATGATGCCCTCCTGGGTCATTCGCTCGGGACGGCGATGGCCTCGCCGCTCACGTCGCGCGGGGTGTGGCTGCGGTCCGCGAGCACGTAGTAGAGCACGGCCGCCAGGATCGCGCCGATGAACCAGGAGAACCCGGAGACGGCGCTGAAGACCGGCACGAGGGCGATGACGACGGCGATCACGCCCGCCGGGACGAGCGCGGCGAAGGCGCGCACGTTGACCCCGGAGCGATACCAGTAGTCGCCCGTGCCGTTGGTGTAGAGGTCGGGGATGTTGACGTGGGCGCGGCGATACACCCAGTAGTCGACCATGATGACGCCGAACACGGGACCCAGGATGGCGCCCAGTCCGCCGAGGAAGTAGTTGATGACGACCGGGCTGTCATACAGGTTCCAGGGCAGGATGACCAGGCCGATCAGCGCGCTGACCAGACCCGCGCGCCGGAAGTTCAGATGCTGCGGGAAGAGGTTGACCAGCATGTAGATCGGCGCCACGAAGTTGGCCATGAGGTTGACCGCGATCGTCAGCACGATCAGCGGCAGACCGGCGAGGATCAGCAGCCCGAGCACCGGGATCGCCTGCACGACGTCCGAGGGGTCGGTGATGATGTGGCCGTTGATCTTGTATTGCGTGCCGGTGAGCACCACGACGATCGCGGCGAAGAAGAGCATGTTGAGCGGGATGCCGACGATGTTGCCCTTGACGATGGCGGCCTTGCTGCGCACCGACCGGGTGAAGTCGCAGAAGTTGAGCACGAACGTGCCGTAGATGACCGTCCACAGCGCCGCCGCCGTGAGGATCTCCCGCCACATGGCACCACCCGTGAGAGGGCTGTTGATGGAGACGGCGATCGAGCCGCCGGCGCGGATGAACATCCAGATGGCGATGGCGAGCATCGTGGTGAGGATGATCGGGCCGGCGAGGGCGACGTAGCGGCGCACCGTCGCCATGCCGTAGCTGACGATCACGACCTGGATGACCCACAGGATCAGGAAGGTGACCCAACCGAGGCCCGACAGGCCGAGGAATGACGTCTCGTCGAACGGTTTCCACGACGGCACAAGTGCCAGGATCAGCACCCGGAAGACGTGCGACGCGAGGTAGGTCTGGATGCCGAACCATACGATCGCGACACCGCCTCGCAGGATTGCGGAGACCTGGGCCCCCTTGAGCCCGAACGCCACTCGGCTGAGCACCGGGAAGGGGACGCCCGTCTTCTCGCCGATGAAGCCCGACAGCGTGAGGAGCAGGAAGATCAGCAGCGATCCGATCAGGAAGGCCAGCATGATCTGCCAGGCGCCGAGGCCGAGCGCGAACAGCCCGATGGCGAACGCGTAGTTGCCGAGGCTGTGCACGTCGTTGGCCCAGAGCGCGAAGACGTTGTAGGCCTTCCACGGCCGCCCCTCGCGCTGGGTCGGCGCGAGGTCGCGGTTGTAGAGCCGTGGGCTCAGGGTGTCGGTGGGCAGGGTGGCGGTGTCACCCGCGGGCCTGCTCGCCACCGGCGCGCCCGGGGTCTTGTCGTCGGCGATGCCGGTCATGGGTCGGCTCCTTCCCGTTCGCGGCGGCCGGCTCGGAACCGGGTTTCACCATACGAAAAAGCTGTTTCAATGGCTGAGACCGTAACAGCGGCGTGACGCGGATCACCAGAGGTGGACGGGGTATATCGAGATATATCCGGCGGGACGTTAGCCTTCGCGTCATGGTGGATCTGGTGGTGGCGAACGTGCGCCCGTGGGGCGGTCCGGCGTGTGCCGTGCGGTTCGACGGTGGTGTGATCGTGGAGGTCGGCCCCGAACGTGACGCCGGCGATGCGGTGGAACGGGTCGACGGCGGCGGCATGCTGGCCCTGCCGGGCTTCGTCAATGCGCACGCCCACGTCGACAAGAGCTGGTGGGGGCAGCCCTGGGTGTCGTATGCCGGCGAGCCGACCACGCAGGGGCGCATCGCCCACGAGCGCGCGGAACGCGACCGGCACAGCATTCCGAGTGTCGACGGATCGATCGCGGTGCTGCGGGAATTCGTGCGGCATGGCACCACGGTGACCCGCACACACGTCGACGTCGACACGGGTGTGGGGCTGCGCGGCATACGGTGTGTGCGTGAGGCGGCGCAGGAGCTCGACGGCGCGGTCGACGTGCAGATCGTTGCCTTCCCCCAGGACGGCGTAGTGCGCCGGCCGGGTGTGCTCGAACTGCTCGATCAGGCGGCTGCCGAGGGTGCGACCATCATCGGTGGTCTGGATCCGGCGGGCATCGACCGTGACCCCGTCGAGCAGCTGGATGGCCTGTTCGGCATCGCCGAGCGACGCGGAGTCGCCCTGGACATCCATCTGCATGATCGGGGCGAATTGGGAGCATTTCAATACGAATTGATCATCGACCGCACACTGCGGGCGGGCCTGCAGGGCAAGGTGACGATTTCGCACGGATTCGCTCTCGGCGAGCTGCCGTGGGAGCGACGACGTGACCTCGTCGATGCGCTGGGGGAGGCGGGCATCTCATGGGCGACGGTCGCTCCGCCCGGCACCGCGCCGCTGCCATGGCAGCACATGCTCCGGGCCGGGATGGGCATCGGCCTCGGCACGGACGGCATCCGCGACCTGTGGTCGCCGTACGGTGACGGTGACATGTTGCGCGTCGCCCTCGGCTTCGCGCGGTTGCACGGCCTGCACACCGACGAGGAGCTGGCGACGGCAGTGCATTTGGCCACCACCGAAGCAGCGCCATTCGTCGAGCGGCAGGTGCACGACCTCGTCGCCGGCGCACCCGCCGACCTGGTGCTGGTGGATGCGGAGAACGTGCAGGACGCCCTGATGCGCGTGCCGCCGCGGAAGCTCGTCGTCGCGGGCGGACGAGTGGTCGAGCGCGATGGTGACGTGCTGGTGTGAGCGATCGGCATCGTGCCCGACCCTGGGGCGGCCGAGTGGCGGTCCCGCTCTCAACCGCGCAGGCGTTTGCTGAAGAAGACACGCTGGTAACCGTCCTGGGTGCCCCGGTGCGTCTCGCGGTATCCGTGCCGCGGGTAATAGGCGAGGTTCTCGGTCATCGCGATGTTGGTGTAGAGCCGCACTTCGGGCAAACCGAGCTCTCGGGCTCGTCGATCGGCCAACTCCAGGAGTGTCCTGCCGATTCCGCGACCCTGGGCGTCGGGCGTCACGGCGATGTTCTCCAGCAGCAGGTGGTCGTCGTTGGCGTGCAGCACGACCAGGCCGACGAGTCGCCCGTCCTCCTCGGCGAGCCACGCCTCCTCGTCGCGCGCGACGCCGGCGTAGTCGTCCCTCATCGGGGCGGGCTCTCCGCCGATGCGCGGCACATACATCGAGTAGGCGGCACGGACCAGTTCGGTCATGGCGGCGGCGTCAGCGTGGCCGGCGCGCCGCACTGTCGGCCTCATGTCGCCCGCCATCAACGAGTGAGGCGTTCGAGGGTGATCAGCACGGATTCGTATGGCCTGCCGAGGTCGTGCTCGAGCGCGAGCTCACACGTGCGGTTGCCGGACACCCAGGCATCCGCGGTGACGCCCTGCAGTTCCTCACGTTCCTCCATCGTCGCGGTCCGGGTGAGCTCGGGATGCAGCATCGACCGATCGCCCGCGCCGCCGCAGCAGGTGCCGACGACGGGTTCGATCACGTCGTCGCCGATCTGGTCGGCCAATGCGCGTAGGTCGTCGGCGATGCCGAGGTGATACATCGAGCAGGTCGGATGCAGCACCACCGAGTCGAGCTTGCCATGATCCGGCAGGTGAGGCACCACCTCGCGCAGCACCCAGGTCATGGCGTCGAAAATCGTCAGCTGCTCACGCAGCTCGCGGTGGGCATCGTCGAGCAGCGGGATGATCTCCTCGGTGACGCCAAGAGTGCAGGATGCGGCGTCGATCACGATCGGGATGCGCCCGCCGTCGGACCACCTCCACATGTCCTCGGTGATCCGGTGGGCCATCACGCGGTTGCCGGCCTCGAGGCCCTTCGACTGCCAGATGGTGGCGCAGCAGTCGTCGGCCAGGTCGTCCGGGATCCAGATGTTCCTGCCCGCACGCTCGGCCAGCCGGACCACGGCCTGCGAGACGTTGGTCGGATCGTCGCCGGCCGGTGAGGGTCCGAAGATCCGGTTGAGACAGGCCGGGAAGAAGACCGCTTCGGCCTCCGCCTGGCTGCCGACCGGCGCCAATCGGGGTGTTGTTCCTGGGATCTCGCTGAGCCAGCTCGGCACGAGGTCGTTGCCGAGGGCTGCCCGTCCGGTCTTGGTAGCCCCGCGGAGCAGGGATTCGGCGCCTGCCCGGCGTATGCGGTCGGCGGCGCCCACGGCGAAGCGGGCACCGTGCAGGCCGACCGACCACCGCTCGGCCAGCATCCTGCCCACCGACCGCGCGGCGGGGCTTGCCGAGTCGCGGCGGATCTGTTTCATGGCCTGACCGGTGTCGATGTCGACCGGGCATGCGATCTGGCAGGACCCGTCGGCGGCGCACATGTTCACCGCGGCGTATTCGTAGTCGTCGACCAGCGACTGCTCCAGCGGGCCCTGCCATCCCTGCCGGGCCATCTCGCGCTGCAACACGATTCGCTGCCGCGGCGTGACGGTGGCGTGCCGTGACGGGCATACCGGCTCGCAGAATCCGCACTCGATGCACGGGTCGAGATTGTTGCCGAGCATCGGCATCGTCTTCAGATTGCGGAACGCGACATCGGGATCGTCGTTGAGGAAGACGCCCGGACCGAGGATGCCCTTCGGATCCAGTGCGCGCTTGACCCGCCACATCAACTCGATGGCGTCGTGACCCCATTCCTTCTCGATGTAGGGCGCCATGTTGAGGCCGGTGCCGTGCTCGCCCTTGAGCGAGCCGTCATACCTGTCCACGATCAGCTCGACCAGGTCGGTCATGAAGGCGCGATAGGTCTGCACCTGCTCCGGCCGGGACGCGTCCAGGTAGAGGTAGAAGTGCAGGTTGCCGGCCGAGGCGTGGCCGTTGACCGCGCCGAGGAAGCCGTGTGTGACCAGCAGCGCCTCCAGATCGGCGCAGGCGTCGGCCAGTCGATCGGGCGGGGCGACCACATCCTCGGTGATCAGCGCCGTGCCGTCCGGACGGGCGGCACCGATGATGGCGAGCAGCCCCGAGCGCACCTTCCAATAGCCGTCGGCGGTGGTGGCGTCGCGGGTGAACTCGCCGCCGATGCGGGTCGCGTCGACGACCTGATGAGCGCGTTCCTCGAAGCGGTCCAGCGCGGCAGGGTCGTCGCTGCGGATCTCGGTCAGGATGCCGGCGTCATCCGCATCCGGCTCGAGGTCGGCGATCCAGTCCGGCGCCCCGGGGACGTCCGCGGCGGCGCGCAGCGAGGCGGCGTCCATCAGCTCCACCGACTCGGCTCCGGCGTCGTTCAGTCCGGGCACGGACGCGGCCGCATCGTGCAGCGATCCGAACCGGAAGAACGCGGTGGTACGTTCCCGGCCGACCGGCAGGGTGTGCCAGACGGTGTCACCGATGAAGGCGAGCGTCCCCTCCGACCCCACCACGAGCCGACGCAGGATGCCGGTCGGCGAGTCAGAATCGAGGAAGGCGTCGAGGTGGTAGCCCGAGGTGTTCTTGATCGAGAACTTCTGTCGGATCCGGTCGACGAGTTCCGGCCGGTCGATCAGGGTCTCGCGTATGGAGAGAAGTTCCTCGCACAGGCCGGGCTCGGCGGCGCGGAGCCGATCGTCGGCATCGGCCGCGGCCGTGTCCACGACGGTCCCGGATGCGAGCACCAGCTGGGCCGATTCGAGGGTGTAGTAGGAGTTCTTGGCGACCCCGCAGGTCATACCGCTGGCGTTGTTGGCGACCACACCGCCCATCGTCGCGGCGATGGAACTGGCCGGGTCCGGCCCGAGCTTGCGGCCATACCGGCGCAGCATGACGTTGGCTCGGCCGATGATCGTGCCCGGGCGGGCACGCAACCGCGCGCCGTCGTCGAGCACCTCGGCGCCGCGGAAGTGCTCGCGCACGTCGACCATCACATCGTCCGACTGTGACTGGCCGTTCAGGCTGGATCCGCCCGCCCGGAAGGTCAGCCCGTGCCCGCTGGTGGTGGCCCAGCGCACCAGCCGAGCGATGTCGTCGAGGCTCCGGGCGACGACCACGACCTTCGGCACCATCCGGTAGGGGCTGGCGTCGGAGGCGTACCGGACCAGGTCGAGCGGGGAGTCGAGCACGCACTCCCGGTCGCCGAGCAGCCGGCGCAACTCCTCCGCCAGGGCCGAACCGGCTGAATGGGCCACGTCGGGATCGGCGCGGCCGGTGATCGCAGGCGCTGCCGGACGTGCCATCCCGCGGCGAATGTTCGCGCCCACAGAGCCTTGGACCATCGCTACCTCCGGAGTGTTCGGCGCACCCCACACTAGTTCGCGCACCGTCGCGCTGTGGTGGTTGCGGCAGAGTGAAGCGCCTTCGCCACGAGCCGGAGAGGGAGCATCCACTGGCTGGTCGAGTAGCCCGATGCGAGGGACGAGCGAGCGGCGTATCGAGACCTCGGAGCATGCGGGGCCAAACCGGTTGGCAGTGCGGGCTCGCAGGTCTCGCTCCCCCGCGCGCTTCGCTTCATGCGGGAGGTGCCCCCATTGGCTCGCGCTGGGCGCTCGCCTACTCGACCAGCCAGCGTCGTAACGAGCCATTTTCACGGCCGCAAGGCGTCACCAATGATGCGAAGGGCTCAACCGCTTTCTAGCAGCGTGCGCAGGTCCTGGACCGCCTGGTCCGCGGCGCGTTCGGCCAACTCCGACACCCCTCCGAGGCCGAAGAAGCCGTGGTTCAGGCCCGGCCAGTGGTGATGTACAGCGAGGACGTCCGCGGCCCGGAGCGCCGAGACAAAGGCTCGGCCCTCGTCCTGGAGTGGATCGCACCCGGCCGTATGGACGATCGCGGGAGCGACGCCGCGCAGGTCGGCGACGATCGGCGACGCCCGCCAGTCGTCGGCGTCGGCGGCATACAGCGACGTGAACGTCGCCATTCCCTCCAGGGTCAGGCCATATCCCTCGGATAGTTCGGCACGAGAGGGGTATCGGGCATTGAGAGCGGGGTCCTCGTAGCCGCCGCGCAGATCCGTCACCGGCACGATGAGCAGCTGGCCGGCGAGTGGGATCGCCTCGTCACGGAAGGCGATCGCGACCGATGCGGCGAGTTGGCCGCCGGCGCTGTCGCCGGCCGCAATGATCGGCCCGCCGTAGGTCGCCGCGGCATAGCGAGCAGCGGCGAGACAGTCGTCGAAGGCGGCAGGGAAGGGGGCTTCCGGCGCGAGCCGGTAGTCGACAGAGATGACTCGTGCGGGCACGCCGACGCACAGGCGCCGGGCATGCTGCAGGTGGGTCTCGAGGTCACCCGCGATCCACCCGCCGCCATGGAAGAAGACGATCGTCACCTCGGAGGTGCCGGGTGGCGAGAACACTCGGGCGGGGATCTCGACGCCGTCGCCGGGCAGCCGAATGTCCTCTTCGGCGGCGGGCAAAGGCACGTCGCCGAGCCGTGCGCGTGAGCGCTCGTTCACCGCGCGCGAGTGGATACGCTGGCCCGGCACACTCGTGTCGGTAGCTGTCGGAGCCTGCGCCTGCTGCTCCAGCCACGTCGCGATCGCCGGATCGAGTTCGCTCGTCATGACGCGTCGGAATATACCTGGACGGAGTCGATGGTCCCCTTGAAGGCCCAGCGGTCGACGTCGCCGCTCGTCGACTGGCTCGCGACATAGGCCCGATTGGCTCCGAGCGTGAGGTTCGGCAGGCCGCTCGGATTGAGCCGTTGATTCGGCTTCACCAGGTCGGTGATGGTCTTGAAAAATGCCTGGCCGGAGGCGGATGCAATGACCTTGCCGTCGAGGATGAGTGAGCTGGTGCCATTGTTGCTCGCGAACGTGAGGGTGTGCTTCTTCCCGTCGTTCACGTGGACGCTGCTGCGCAGCCGCACGGGGTAGCTTCCGGCGGCGGTGCGCACCTCGACATACGGTGTGCCGCTGTTGAGCGAGATCACCAGGTCGCGCACCTGACTGACCGGATCTGCCTCTGACAGTAGCGTGGCCGCGGCCGCGCTCTGCGTCGTGCTGAACGTGATCGACACGGCCCCGCCCGACAGGTCCTTGACCTTCGACAGATTGCCGGACCAGTCGATCGAATGCACCCCATCGGCCACGTGGGTGCTCCGGTCATCGGCCACCTTCGTGCCGCCGATGCCCAGCACGGTCGCCTTGTTTTGCGATTCACCGTGTTTCGTGCTGAAGACCGCTGACACGGGGTAGGCGTTGGTGGACAGCTCCGCGGGCGCCGTCACCGGAACCTGCACGGTGGTGCTGTGGCCGCTGCGCAGATGAGGCACTCGCACCTTCGGTGATGACCATCCGTCGGGCAGGTCCAGATGCACGGTGCCGTGGTTGATGGTGTGGCGCTCCTCGTTGTGCACCGAAACCGACACGTCGACGGTCTGACCGGCGGACACCTGGCCCGGGGTCGAGACTGTGAGGGGTGCGCATACGCCGTTCAGCCATTCCTTGGTGAACGACGAGTAGGTGATGCTGTTGTATGGCCCCTTCTCCCAGAGCAATCCGAACGTGTCGTGGCCGACTTTCGTCAGTGTGGAGTATGCCGACGGGCCGGCATCGACGACCTTCTTGATCGGCCAGGTGAGCCCGTCGTCGCACGACTGTTTGATGGTCAGGTTGCGACGGCCCGATGTGGTGTCGTTGTTGCTGAAGAGGAGCCAATGTGCCTTGGGGCTGTGTGGATTGGCATGGGCGTCATAGCGGATGATCGATCCGTTGTCACCGGGGTCGGGTAGGTGCTGGTCGGCATGCCAGTCGTGATAGGTGACTCCGCCGTCGGTGCTGTAGGCGACCGTGCGGTATGGCGTGTCGCGTGAGTTGAGCATGATCGTGCCGTCGGACAGCTGCACGGTCTTGTTTTCGTTCGTGCCCGGGCCGACGAGTTCGCCCATGTGCCAGGTGCCTCCGTCGTCGTCGCTATAGGCGCTCGCGGCGTAGACCTGGCCCTTGTTCAGGATGTTGTACTGCTGCACCAGACGCCCCTTGTGCGGCCCGCTGGTCAGTTGGATCCCTTCGCCGGACGACGCGAACATGCCGCCCCACGCCGGGTTCTTGATCTGGGGCGTGATCCGCCGATGGTGCCAGGTGAGCCCGTCGTCGTCGGAGTAGGAGTAGTCGGCCTGCAGGACGTTCGGATCGTTCGGATCGTTGCCGGTGGCGGAGCCGAAGAAGCCTTGGTTGACGCTCGCCGCATAGAACAAGAAGATTCGCCCGGTGCGCCGGTCGACCAGCAGGCTGGAGTCGCCGAAGCCCTTCGGAGCGGGCGCGGAGCGCACCACCTGCTGAGTGCTCCAGGTGTGCCCGCCGTCGGTGCTGCGCCGCAGCATGATCCGGATGTGGTTGGGCAGGTCGCCCATGCTGGGCCTGGCGTCGTAAGCCGCCAACAGTGTGCCCTTGGTGGTCTTGGTGAGAGCCGGGATCCGGTAGATCGGCGATCCGACGCCCGCGACCGCAAGGTCCTGCGAGCGAAGGTCGGGACGGCGGGGTGACGGGCGGGCCGCGGCGGCCGGCGCGATGAGCGCGAGGGTGCCGATCGTCGAGATCGCGGACAGGGCGATGCGTCGTGCGGTCGAGTGCATGGGACTCCTCCGAGGGATATCAGACGTGGGATGTCTGATCCTGACGGTGCGGCCACCGACAAATCAAGCCTTGATTCTGCACGGCATCCTGCGGTAAACCGCGCGTGGAACACACAGGATCGCGCAGAAGCGACCATTTCTTCGCAGGGGGTTGACGGCACCGATGGAGTGAGACTACGGTCACATCCGACCTACGACATGGGATGTCCTATATCCCCCTGACCAAATGCCGAGCAGGCGCTGAGGAGTCCACATGGCCGACAAGATCGAAGTGGCCGACAAGATCGCCGGGCTGACCGCAACCGGTGTGGATCGCCGCACCTTCTTGAAGTTCACCGGGACGCTCAGCGCGGCGGCGGCGATCACTGCGAGCCTTGCCGCGTGCGGTGGCGGCAGCAGCAGTGCTTCCGGCGGCGGCACGCAAAAGGGCGGCGGCAAGGCCATCGGCACGGTGAAGAACCCGAAGGGCACCATTACCGCGACGGCCGCGTTCCAGCTCTCCGGCGGATTCGACCCGATGAACGCCTCCAGCGCGGTCGCGACGGCGATCAACGCACACATCTTCGAGGGCCTCGTCGAGCTCGACCCCGTCACTCGTAAGCCGTATCTCGCGCTGGCGGCGAGCCAGCCGAAGGCCAGTAGCGATGGTATGACCTGGACCGCGACGCTACGCGACGGCGCGAAGTTCTCCGACGGCACGCCCGTCACCACTGACGACGTCGCGTGGTCGTTCAACCGCGTGATCGACCCGTCCAACGCGGCCCTGCTCGCCGGCTTCGTCTCCTTCCTGAAAGAGGCGAAGGCCAAGGACAAGAAGACCGTCGAATTCCATCTGAAGGAACCGTTCTCGCTCTTCCCCGAGCGCATCTCGGTCGTCAAGATCGTGCCGAAGGCCAAGACGAGGACCAAGTCGCAGGCCAAGGCGTTCGACACCAAGCCGATCGGCACCGGCCCCTACAAGCTCGACAGTGCGTCGGCCACGACCGGCTGCGTCATGTCCAACAACACCAACTACAACGGCGATCACGGCGCTCTGGCCACCAAGATCGTCTACAACACGAGCACCAACAACTCGGCGCGTCTGAACGATCTGAAGGGCGGTCAGTCCCAGGCGATCGAGGCGGTGCCCTATCTCGACGTCAAGACCATCGGATCGGAGTACCAGGTCGACAAGCAGTCGGCATTCAACTGCCTCTTCCTGATGTTCAACTGCTCGGCGAAGCCCTTCGACGACAAGCGGGTCCGCCAGGCACTCTTCTACGCCATCGACGCCGACAAGCTCGTGTCCACCTCCCTCAACGGGTATGGCGCGCCCGCGACCGGCTACCTCGACAAGGGCAACGCCTACTACCAGCGCGCTGACACCGTCTACAAGCACGACCCGGCGAAGGCGAAGAAGCTGCTCGCCGAAGCTGGTGTGAAGAACCTGTCGTTCGAGCTGGTCACCACCGACACGGCATTCATCGCCAACAGCGCTCCGCTGATCATCAGCCAGTGGAAGCAGATCGGCGTGCACGCGACCCTCAACACGGCCCCGTCCGCCAGCGTCTACGGCACCATCGTGCCGTCCGACAAGTTCCGTGTGCTCGCCGCCTCCGGCGACCCGTCGGTCTACGGTCCGGACGCCGACCTGTTGCTGCGGTGGTTCTACTACGGCGAGACCTGGCCGAAGGAGCGGATGCGCTGGACCGACGCGCAGTTCACCAAGTGCTCCAAGCTCATCGACAAGGCGGCACAGGCCAAGGGGTCTGCTCAGAAGGCTCTGTGGAAGCAGGTGTTCGACCTGATCGCGGAGGACGTGCCGCTGTATCCCGTCTATCACACGCAGGTCGTCACCGGCTCCAACACGGTCGCCAAGGGTCCCGGCCCGACGAAGCTCACCGGCTTCAAGGGTGCACCGACGACGGGCCTGTACTTCCTCGACGACGGCGTGACCGCCTGACCGCGGCCCACCTGCAAACGAGAGGAAACCGCTGTGCGCACAGCCCTCGGCCTGGTCGGACGACGGCTTGCCATCTTGATCCCGATGATGCTGGCGGTCATCGCATTCATCTTCATCATCCTGGCACTGTCACCGAATTCCGCGGCTATTTCCGTGCTCGGCAACAATGCCACGCAGGCCCAGATCGACCAGTTCAATCACGAACACGGCCTCGATCGCTCGCTCCCCGTGCGGTATGTCAGCTTCATCGGCGACTTGGTGCGTGGCGACATGGGCAACACGTTCGCGCTGAACCAGCCGGTGATCGACATCATCAAGGCTGCGTTGCCGATCACCTTGGAGGTGACCGCATTCGGCGTCCTCGGCGCCATCATCGTGGCGTTGGTGCTCGGTCTCGTCGGTGCGCTCTGGCGCGACCGGTGGCCGGACCAGGTGACGCGTGTGCTGTCGATGGCCGGTATCGCCATCCCGTCGTTCTGGCTCGGGATCCTGATGATCCAGCGGTTCTCGACGATCGGCGGCGGGCCCTTTCCCAGCGGTCGCTACGTCCCGTTCTCGACCTCTCACTCGCAGTGGATCATGAGCCTGATCCTGCCGGCGATCGCCGTGGCGGTCCCCGTCGGATGCACCCTCTCGCGGGTGGTGCGCACCTCCATGGTGGAAGAACTCGACCGTGACTACGTGCGCACGGCCATCGGCAGCGGGCTGCCGAGGCGGGTCGTCATCGGCCGCAACGTGTTGCGCAACGCTCTCGTCACGCCACTCACGGTGCTCGGTCTACAGATCGGCTATCTGATCGGCGGCACGATCGTCATCGAGGCGATCTTCTCGCTCCCCGGCATGGGCACCCAGATGATGACGGCGATCACTCAGAACGACGTCGGCCTCGCCAGGGGCCTGGTGATCACGATCGCCCTCGGCTTCCTGGTCGTCAACCTGATCGTCGACATCCTCTACCTCTTCTTGAATCCCCGTCTGCGAGGAGCGCACTGATGGCCTCCACCACCGTGCTCGCCGCGACGCGCAGCGGGCTGCGTCGCCTGCCCATTGCGGCCAAGATCGGCCTCGGCTTCGTGGCGCTCGTCATCCTCGTGGCGATCCTGTCGCCCTTGCTCACCACCCACGACCCGACCGCCACCGGCCTTGCGCCGTCGTCGCAGGGCCCGAGCGGTGACTTCTGGTTCGGCACCGATCGCCTCGGGCGCGATGTCTTCTCCCGGCTGGTCGCCGGCACGCCAAGGTCTCTCGTCGTCGGCTTCGCCTCGGCGGCGATCGCGCTGGTCGTGGGTGCCGGGCTCGGTTCGATCGCCGCGACCAGCCGTAAGGCCGTCGACGAGACCACCATGCGCGTCCTCGACGTGATCATGGCATTCCCGACGATCATCCTGGCCGCGATCCTGGTGATCGCCTTCGGCAAGAAGAACCTGCTGGTGCTGGTGCTCGCGATCGCTTTCGTCTACATACCGCAGCTCGCTCGTCTCGTGCGCGCCAACGTACAGGCGCAGTACGGCGAGGACTACGTCGCCGCTGAGCGCATCATCGGCGCACGGCGGACGCACATCCTGTGGCGACACGTCGCGCGCAACTGCGCGGCGCCGATCATGGTCTACGTCACGATCCTGGTCGCCAACGCGATCGTGTTCGCGGCGTCACTGTCGTTCATCGGGGCCGGGCTGCCGGGCGAGGACGGTTCGTCGTCGTGGGGCAGCGTCATCGCCTACGGTCAGCAGCTGATCGCCACCGGCGGATGGTGGGCGACGTTCTTCCCCGGCATGGTGATCCTGCTGACGTCGCTCGCGCTCAACATGCTCGCGGAGGGAATCTCCGACGTGTTCGCTGCACCTGCGGCGCGTCAGGGAGTTGTGGCCGCTGCCAAGGAGGACAAGCTGGAGGCGGCGAAGCCGGGTAGCGGTGAGATTGTCAAGCTGCCCGGTCTGGACGTGGCGGCCGCGCGCATTGCGGCGGTTGCGCGGCCCTTGCCGACTGCGAGGCCCCTCGTGTCGGTGCAAGATCTGCGCATAGGGTTCGAGGGCCGCCACCACGGTGTCGACATCGTCGATGGCGTGTCGTTCGACGTGCGGCCCGGTGAGGTGCTCGGCCTGGTCGGTGAATCCGGCTGTGGCAAGTCGCTGACCTCGATGACGGTCGCAGGCCTGTATCCGGACAAGGCTCGTATTCGCGGATCGATCGCATTCGACGGCAGCGACATGCTGACGATGAGCAGACGTCAGAGGCGGGCTCTGATGGGTCACGAAATCGGTGTCATCTATCAGGATTCGCTGTCGGCGCTGAACCCGGGCATGACGGTCGGTGCGCAGCTGCGCCAACTCGTCCGCCGCGGGGGCACCAGGACCTGCGAGGAGCTGATCGATCTCGTCGGCCTCGACCCGGCCCGCACCCTGAAGTCGTATCCGCATGAACTCTCCGGCGGTCAGCGGCAGCGCGTCGTGATCGCCATGGCGCTCTCCCGCAGCCCCAAGCTGCTCATCGCGGACGAGCCGACCACCGCCCTCGACGTCACGGTGCAGGCGCAGGTGCTGGACCTGCTGCTCGAACTGCGTGAGAAGGCCGACTTCGCGTTGATCTTCGTCTCGCACGACCTCGCCCTGGTGTCACAGATCACCGATCGGGTCGTCGTGATGTATGGCGGGCAGATCGCCGAGTGCGGTGTCACCTCGAGCGTCCTCGCGTCGCCGCAGCACCACTACGCCCGGGGCCTGCTGGGCTCGGTCCTGTCCCTGGAATCCGCACAGGAGCGGCTGTCGCAGATCAGGGGCGTCGTGCCCTCGCCTGCAGAGTTTCCCAAGGGTTGCCGGTTCGCCGACCGCTGCCCGGCGGCGACGGCCCTGTGCCGCGAGGAGCAGCCGCAGCTCACCGGTGAGCCCGATCGGCACGCCTACGCATGCCACCATCCGGCAGGCGATCCACAGGACCATCAGCTCATGATGACGGGGGAGGCACGATGAGCACGCCGGTGCTGGAGATGCACGACGTCAACGTCTGGCTGCCCGCCCGTGGCGGGAAGCTCTTCTCCAAGGACAAGGTGCACGCGCTGACCGGCGCGAGCCTGTGTGTCGAGCACGGCGAGACCGTGGGCGTCGTCGGCGAGTCCGGTTGCGGCAAGTCCACGCTCGCGCGAGTGATCATCGGGCTGCAGGAGCCCACATCAGGGCGGGTCCTGCTCGACGGCACCGACCTGACGTCGATGTCCGGCCGCGACCGACGCAAAGCCATCGGCTCGCAGGTCGGGATGATCTTCCAGGACTCGTCGACCGCGCTCAACCGCAGGATGCCGATCCGCGACATCCTGCGCGACCCACTCGACGTGCACCGCCGAGGCACACCGGCGGAGCGCGACGCGCGGGTCGACGAGCTCATGTCTCTCGTCGGGCTGCCGGGCAGTGTCGCGGATGCGCTCCCGAGCCAGCTGTCCGGCGGACAGCGCCAGCGGGTGGCGATCGCGAGGGCCCTCGCGCTCGAGCCGAGCGTGCTCGTCGCGGACGAACCGACGTCGGCGCTCGACGTGTCGGTGCGCGCCCAGATCCTCAATCTGATGCTCGACCTGAAGGAACGTCTCGGTCTGGCGATGATCTTCGTGTCGCACGACATTCAGACCGTGCGTCGGATGTCCGATCGGATCGTGACGATGTATCTGGGGAGGATCGTCGAGGAGACGCCGGCCGTCGCCGTCGACGCGGGCACCCGCCACCCCTACACCCGTGCTCTGCTCTCGGCCACGCCGAGCCTGCTGCACGAGACCACTCCGATCCGGCTCGGCGGATCGGTGCCCTCAGCCGTCCATCCTCCGAGCGGATGCCCGTTCCGGACCAGGTGCTGGCGCGCCACGGAGGAGTGCGCGGACACGTTCCCGCCCGACGAGCACGACGACGAGCTGCCGTCGCACGTCTATCGCTGTTACCACCCGATCATCGACAACGCCGACCTCGAGCCGGCCGACCTACAGGAGACAACGTGACCAACCAGCCAGCCTCTCGACTCACCGGCGTCGTGCCTCCCGTGTGCACGCCGCTGACCTCGGACGGTGATGTCGACACCGACTCGCTGGGGCGGCTGGTCGACTTCCTCGTCGAGGGAGGGGTGGACGGGCTGTTCACCCTCGGATCGACCAGTGAGGTCGCGTTCCTGACCGACCGGCAGCGGGCGACCGTCGTCGAGACCGTCGTGCGCAGGGCGGCCGGACGGGTGCCTGTGCTTGCGGGAGCGATCGACATGACCACGTCGCGCGTCGTCGAACACGCCACAGAGGCAGTCAAGCTGGGTTGTGACGCCGTCGTCGCGACCGCGCCGTTCTACACACGGACCCACCCGGTGGAGATCCGACGCCACTTCGAACTCGTCGCGCGGCAGGTCGCCGCGCCCGTCTATGCCTACGATCTGCCGGTGTCCGTGCACAGCAAGCTGGATGCAGGCATGCTGCTCGACCTGGCCGAGAGCGGGACGCTGTCGGGAGTGAAGGATTCGAGCGCGGACGACGGGGGGCTGCGACAACTGATCATCGACCGTGCCGAGCGCGGCGGTGCCGCAGCCGGATTCAGCATCCTGACCGGCGCGGAGGTCACAGTCGACCTCGCCCTGCGGATGGGTGTCGACGGTGTCGTGCCCGGGCTCGGCAACGTCGACCCGGTCGGCTACGCGACGCTCTATCGTCTGTGCCGGGACGGCAGGTGGGACGACGCTGCAGTCGAGCAGGAGCGTCTCGCCCGTCTGATGCGGCTCGTCGACGCCGCACCGGTCGAGCGTATGGGCCGCGGGTCGTCGGCGCTGGGCGCCTTCAAGGCCGGCATCATGCTGCGCGGTGTCATCGACTGCGCCCGCACCGCCGAACCTCAGATCCCCCTCAACGACGCCGAGATCGCCACGGTTCGAGAGCATCTGGTCGCCGCGGGCCTGCTCTGATGGTCGCCAGTGGGTCGGCGATCGGCGTCGACATCGGCGGCACGAAGATCGCCGCAGCCATCGTGCGGGACGGTGTGGTCGAGCGGCGCACGACCGCACCGACTCCCAGATCCGGAGGCGACGAGGTCATGCGGGTCGTCTCGGCTCAGATCGAATCGCTGCTCGGCGACGTCGACACGGTGGCCGGAATCGGGGTCGGCGCGCCGGGAGTCATCGACCGGGCCTCCGGCGACGTGACCTCCGCGACCGAGGTGCTGCCCGGATGGGCGGGGACGCGCGTTCGATCCATCCTCGAGGCACGGATCGGGCTGCCGGTGACGGTCGACAACGACGTGCGGGTCATGGCGCGTGCCGAGATCCTGCCGGCGCTCGACCGTGGCGCACACGACGTGCTGTTCGTCTCTGTCGGCACGGGGGTCGGCGGCGCGATCGCTCGCGGCGGCGAGATCGACAGTGGGCCACACGGATCGGCCGGTGAGCTCGCTCACCTGCTCGTGCCCATTGAGGGCGCGACCCCTTGTGGCTGCGGCCGCCTGGATCACCTCGAGGCGGTCGCGGCCGGACCGGCGATCGCCGCCGAGCACGCGCGCCGAACGGGCGAAACGGGCCTCGATCTGCGGGAGATCGCGGATCGCGCCCGTGGCGGCGACCGGGCTGCGGCCGTCGTGATCTCGGACGCCGCGTCCCTCACCGGTCGAGCCCTGGCCGGGTTGCTGGGGGCGATCGACGCGGACGCCGTCGTCATCGGCGGCGGCGTGGCGCAGATCGGTCGGCCGTTCATGGATCCGCTGACGCACGCACTCAGGGCGGAGGTGCTGGCCGGCCTGCAACGCATCCCGGTCACCGTGGCCGGTGCCGGCACCGACGCCCCACTGGTCGGCGCCGCCCTGCTCGCCACGGGTCGCGTGACCGAGCCCGCAACACCTACGAGAGAGATCAGAGGCAATGGACAGCACACACTTTCGTGACCTGGTCGCCGGGCACCTCATCGTGTCGTGCCAGGCGCCGGCGGGGCATCCGCTGCGAGACACCGCGACGATCGTCCGTGTCGCGCAGGCCGCCGTCGCAGGGGGTGCCGCGGCCATCCGGTGCGGTGGCTACGGCGGGGTCGCCGACGTGGCGGCAGTGCGTGCCGCCGTGCAGGTGCCGGTCATCGGGCTGACGAAGGACGGCACCGAAGGGGTCTACATCACCCCGACGCCGCACGCTGCCCTGGCGGTCGCCGATGCGGGTGCCCACGTGGTCGCAGTCGACGCGACGGACCGGCCACGCCCGGACGGCGGCACGTTCGCCGACACGGTTGCGGCCGTCCACCGGCGGGGCGTGCTCGTCATGGCGGACGTCGCGACCCTCGCCGAGGGCGTCGCAGCATGCGACGCCGGTGCCGACCTGGTGAGCACGACCCTGTCCGGCTACACGCAGCAGAGCCCGCAGCAGCAGGGGCCCGACGTCGGGCTCGTCGCCGAGCTGCGCGCCGCCCTGCCGGGCGCGAGCATCGTGGCCGAGGGGCGCTACCACTCGCCCTCAGAGGCTGCCGCGGCCGTGCGGGCCGGCGCGACCTCCGTCGTCGTCGGCACCGCGATCACCGACCCGGCCTGGATCACCGGGTCCTTCGCCGCGGCGCTCGAATCGGTGACGCCCCGGTGACGGCCCGAGCTTTCCGGCCCCGTTTCGGGCGCACCACCGCGTGCCGCGGGATACCGTCCAGAATGTGCATGAATCCGAGAGGGGACCGTCGATGAGCAGTCAGACGGCGCCGGTGACGCCGACGGCGCGCAGTCGTCAGGCGCAGCAGGCGCTGCAGAGCCGGATCAAGGAGCTGATCCTGGAGCACGGCCTCGAGACGGGTGACCCCATGCCCACCGAGGCCGAACTGGTCGAGGAACTGAGGGTGAGTCGCAACTCGGTCCGGGAGGCGCTGAAGGCACTGCAGGCGGTCAGCATCGTCGAGATCCGGCACGGATTCGGCACCTACGTCGGAGACTGCTCGCTGGATCCGTTCGCCGAGGCACTCGTCTTCCGCGCCCGCAAGTCGCTGCGCGGCAACCGGCACGACCTCTATGAACTGGTCGACCTTCGGCAGGGGCTCGAGGCCGGGCTGATACCGCAGGTGATCGAGGCGATCGACGACACGGAACTGTCGTCACTGAGCGACGCGCTCGAGACGCTGCGCGGTTGCGCGGGCCAGGGCGAACAGAGCGACCGTGCCGACCGGGCGTTCCACGAGGTGTTGTTCGCCTCGCTCGACAACCAATTGATGAGCCAGCTGCTGCGGGCCTTCTGGGACGCCTACCACGACGTCGCCGCCGACCTGCCGCCCGTCGAGCGCGACGCGGCCGGCATCGTCGCCGTGCACCAGGAGATCTATGACGCGGTCGCGGCGCGCGACAGCGCTCGCGCGATGACCGCCATACACGAGCACTTCAAGGGGATTCGCGCTCGCATCCGCCAGAGTGCGCAGTAGCGTCAGCGGATCTCGAAGCCGGCCAGGCCCTGTGGGGCGGTGTCGCGCACCTCGACGTCCGCCACCTGCGCGTGCCGCGGGCCCTGATGGCACCAGTCGATCAGCTCCTCGACGGCATCCGGGTCACCCTCGGCATGGGCGTGCACCGACCCGTCGGCGGCGTTGCGCGCCCATCCGGTGACGCCGAGCGCCCCGGCCCGCTGCTCCATACTCGCCCGGAAGAACACCCCTTGCACCCGGCCGGTGATGGTGACATCGACTGCTCGCGTGGTCATGAACTCCATGATGACGCACCACGCGTGAGAGTCGGCATACTGGCTGTATGACGACGAGGTCGGCATATCGCGAGCGCCGTTCGCGTGTTCTCCCCGCGACGGTGTGGGAGTCGGCGTCGACCGGAGGCGAATCCGTCATCCTGCCCGACGGGTGCATGGACATCATCTGGGACGGTGCGCACTTCATCGTCGCGGGTCCGGACACCATGCCGTACCGCTATCGATCCGAGGGTCCACGACGCATGACGGCCGTGCGTTTCGACCCCGGGATCGCCCCGAGTCTCTTGCGGACCGGGGCGGATGAACTGCGCGAGACCCGGCTCGGCCTCGAGGACGTCTGGCCGCTCGGGACCGTGCGCGGATGGGGCGCTGCCATGAGGGACTCGGCGGATCCGGTGCAGACCCTCGAGGCGCTCGCCGCCGCAGCCTGCAACCGCGAACCGCCGCCGGGATGGGTCGCGCCGGCAGCGGGGCTGCTCGGCGCGGGTCTGCTCGTCTCACAGGTGGCGTCGCGCGTCGGATTCAGCACACGGCAGTTGCAGCGCTGTTCCGTGCGGCACTTCGGGTACGGGCCGAAGATGCTCCAGCGGATCCTTCGGGTGCGGGCGGCAACCGAGGCGGTCGGCGTCGGCGCGGCGCTGAGTGACGCCGCCGCCGCGCACGGGTATGCCGACTACGCGCACTTCCACCGGGAGTCCCACGCGCTGCTCGGCCGGTCACCCAGCACCTTCGCGCCGAGACGAAATGTGACCCCTGCCTGACCCGGCCGGCCCGATCCTCACGGCGTGGGCAGGGGCGCATAGAAGTCGACCGGATTGCCGTCCGGGTCCATGACGACGGCATACCGCTGACCCCAGAAAGCGTCGAAGGGCGCGAGATGTCCGGTGTGACCGGCTGCGACGACGCGATCGTAGGCGGCATCGACCTCGGCTGTCGACGCGCACTGCATGGCGAGCGCCGCGCGGTGACCTCCCGCCGGGGGCACCCACCCGGGGTCCATCATCCTGATCGTGTCGGCCGTGTCCAGCATGACCGAGAATCCTTCGACGGCTTGCAGGTCGACGTGTGGCTCGTCTCCGGCCCCGGCGGGCGGGTCGAAGCCGCACAGGCGATAGAACGAGATCGCCTTCGCCATGTCGGAGACGACGATCGAGATGCCATTGCATACAGGTTGAGCTGTCATGTCCTCGACGGTAGGCAGAGGGGCGGTGCTCGGGCATGAAGATTTCGGACATGTGCTGTCTCGCCGTCTGACCGGAAAGTCGCCTGGGCTGGTCGAGTAGGGCGGAGGAGCGAAGCGGGGGAGCCCGTATCGAGACCTCGCAACAAGTGTTGCCAAGCCCGTTGGCGACGCACCGCACGAGTTCTCGCCACGGAAACTCGACCACGCGGGCGCGGGCGAGACGGGTGTGCCAGTCTTGGCAGATGCCCGCCGTGACCGCCGATGACGTCGATCGTGCCGCCGACCGCCTGCAGGATGCCGTGCACACGACCCCGCTGCAGCACAGCCCGCGCCTCAGCGCGTTGACCGGGCTGGACGTCTGGCTCAAGCGGGAGGACCTGCAGCCGGTGCGGTCCTACAAGCTGCGCGGCGCATACAACTTCGTCGCCCAGTTGAGCCCCGAGGACGCGGCGCACGGCGTGGTGTGCGCCAGCGCGGGCAACCATGCGCAGGGTCTGGCGTTCGCCGCGGCGGCGCTGGGGGTGCGGGCACGGATCTATCTGCCACGCACCACGCCGCACCAGAAGCGCGAGCGGGTGCGGGTCATCGGTGGTGACAGCGTCGAGATCATCGTCGGTGGCGACACGTATGACGATGCCCGGGCGGCCGCGCAGGAAGACGCCCGGCACGACGGCGCCCTCGTGGTGCCGGCGTTCGACCATCCGTGGACCATCGCCGGCCAGGGGACCGTGACGCGAGAAGCCGTGCAGCAGCTCGGCAGGGCGCCGGACGCCGTGGTCGTGCCGGTCGGGGGAGGCGGGCTGATCTCCGGTGCGCTCACCTGGCTCGGTGAGCGTCATCCGGCGACGCGCGTCATCGGCGCCGAGCCGATGGGGGCGGCGGGCATGAAGGCGGCGATCAGCGCCGGGAGGCCGGTGACCCTGGCCGACCTCGACCCGTTCGTGGACGGTGCGGCCGTGCGTCGCGTCGGTGACGCGACCTACGCGATCGTCGACCGGCGCCGGCCCACGCTGCTCGAGATCGACCCCGGCCTCATCTGCATCGAGATGCTGGACCTCTATCAGTCCGACGGAGTCATCGCCGAACCCGCCGGGGCGCTCGCCCTCGCCGCGCTGCGGCAGATCACCGACATCTCCGCGGGATCGACTGTCGTGGCCGTGCTCTCCGGCGGCAACAACGACGTGAGCAGGTATGCCGAGATCGTCGAGCGGGCGCTCGTGCACGAGGGGCGCAAGCACTACTTCCTGGTCGAATTCTCGCAGGAGCCGGGCGCATTGCGCCGATTCCTGGACGAGGTGCTGGGGCCCGACGATGACATCACCCGCTTCGAATACATCAAGCGCAACAACCGCGAGCTGGGGCCGGCGCTCGTCGGCATCGAACTCGGCACACCCGACGACCTGGAACCGCTGCTCGCCCGCATGAAGGAGGCGCCGCCGCAGGTGACGCGGGTCTATCCCGATAGTCCGCTCTTCCAATTCCTCGCCTGACACACGATGCGACGTCACGGGACGGCAGCTTGACCTTGAAGCAGCCTGAAGGCCCAGGATGAAGGCGTGTCCACCGATCTGCTC
>CAYPQR010000006.1:18055-23709 GCA_964412865.1 uncultured Intrasporangiaceae bacterium | reverse complement strand
CCCGATAGAGGTGGCGCAGCGACTGCTTCTCCTGGCCGAGGATGCGGTGCATTTCGCGGATGTAGGGCGAGTGGCGCTTGTTGGCGATGCCCTTGTCGTTCGCGTTGTAGTAGGTGCGGATCGTCGACTTGACGATGTCGATGTTGGGGATCCCCTCACCGCCCTGCGTGCGACCGCTGGACCCATCCGCCTTCATGGTGAAGTGCGTCCGCGGCGCCAGGTGGTGATCGCCCATCGAATGCAGGCGTTTCGTCGATGGCCCGTGCTTGGCAGGCACGGCGGCATGCGCCGGCGCGGCGGCGATCATCGGCATCGCAGCGGTCGCGAATGCCGCGATGACGGCAAGGCGCTTGGCACGGTTCGTGGTCATGGGATCCTCCAGGGTGACGGGGTGCACAGGGCACGATATGGCGCCGTGGCGCCCGGTGGGGGCGAGAAGGCCGTACGACTTTGTCGCGTGTCGATGCGAGCGCGTGTGGGGCGTGCGAGAAGATGAGCACCGCATACGAGCAATCCGCGAGGAGAGGGCACATGGCGCGTCGCAGCAAGGGCGACAAGGGCAAGGGTGGCGAGGAGTTCGACATCGTGGCGGGCAACGTCATCGACATCGACGTCGAGGAGGAGATGCAGTCCGCCTACCTCGAATACGCCTACTCGGTGATCTATGCGCGCGCACTGCCCGACGCCCGTGACGGCCTGAAGCCGGTGCAGCGCCGCATCCTGTTCGCGATGGACGAGTTGTCGCTGCGGCCGGATCGGCCCCACGTGAAGTCCTCGCGCGTGGTCGGCGAGGTCATGGGCAAATATCACCCGCACGGCGACCAGGCGATCTACGACACGCTGGTGCGCATGGCGCAGGACTTCACCATGCGCCTGCCCCTGATCGACGGCCACGGCAATTTCGGCTCGCTGGACGACGGGCCCGCCGCCCCCCGATACACCGAGGCGCGGCTGGCGCCCGCCGCCCTGCTCATGACGACCGGACTGGACGAGGACACGGTCGACTTCGTCCCCAACTACGACGACCAGTTGATGCAGCCGTCGGTCATGCCCGCCGCGTTCCCGAACCTGCTGGTCAACGGTGCGAGCGGCATCGCGGTCGGTATGGCGACCAACATGGCGCCGCACAATCTCGTCGAGGTGATCGGCGCCGCGCGGCACCTGATCAAGCATCCCGACTGTTCGCTCGACGACCTGATGAAGTTCGTTCCGGGCCCCGACCTGCCGCTCGGCGGGCAGATCGTCGGCCTCGAGGGGATCCGCGACGCCTACCTGACGGGCCGCGGCTCGTTCCGCACCCGCGCCACGACCCGCATCGACAACGTGACACCGCGCAAGAAGGGCATCATCGTCACCGAACTGCCCTATCTGGTCGGTCCGGAGAAGGTCATCGAGAAGATGAAGGATCTCGTGCAGAAGAAGAAGCTGCAGGGGATCTCGGACGTGAAGGACCTGTCCGACCGCCAGCACGGCCTCCAGCTGGTGATCGAGATCAAGAACGGCTTCCAGCCGGAGGCCGTGCTCGAGAAGCTCTATCGGCTCACCCCGCTCGAGGAGTCGTTCGGCATCAACAACGTCACCCTCGTCGACGGACAGCCGCGCACGCTCGGTCTGAAGGATCTGCTGCAGGTCTACGTCGACTTCCGCATCGACGTGGTGCGCCGGCGCACCGAATACCGTCTCGGGCGCAAGCAGGACCGGTTGCACCTCGTCGACGGCCTGCTGATCGCCATCCTCGACATCGACGAGGTCATCCAGGTGATCCGCAGCTCCGACGACGCCGCCATCGCTCGCACCCGGCTGATGGAGATTTTCGATCTCAGCGAGCCGCAGGCCAATTACATCCTCGAGTTGCAACTGCGCCGCCTCACCAAGTTCTCCCGTATCGAGCTGGAGAAGGAGCAGGAGGAGCTGCGCCGCACGATCGAGGAGCTGAAGGCGATCCTGGCCGACGAGGCTCTGCTGCACAAGACGGTCTCGGACGAACTCGCCAAGGTCGCCAAGGAGCACGGCACCCCCAGGCGTACGGTGCTTCTCGAGCAGTCCGGCACGCCCGCGGCGACGACTCCCCTCGAGGTGCCCGACGACCCGTGCTTCGTCCTCCTGTCCTCGACCGGGCTCCTCGCGCGCACCGGTTCGACCGACCCGCTGTCGAATTCGGGGGCACGCCGCAAGCACGACGCCGTCGTCTCGGTCGTGGAGACCACTGCGCGAGGAGAATTCGGCGCCGTGACGTCGACCGGCCGTCTGGTGCGGCTGAGCGCGCTGGAACTGCCGACCCTCCCCGCGACCAATGATGCGCCGAATGTCTCCGGGGGCGCGCCGATCGCGGCATTCATCGACCTGCCCGCAGGCGAGCAGGTGCTCACCCTCACCAGCTTGTCCGCCGATTCGGCGGGCCTTGCGCTGGGCACGGCGCACGGCGTCGTCAAGCGGGTCAACACCGACTACCCGAGCAAGGACAGCTTCGAGGTCATCTCGCTGAAGGACGGGGACCGGCTGGTCGGCGCGACCGAATTGCACACCGGCGACGAGGATCTCGTGTTCATCACGACCGACGCCCACCTGCTGCGCTACAGCGCGTCGCTCGTTCGGCCGCAAGGACGTTCGGGCGGCGGGGTGGCCGGCGTCAAGCTGTCATCCGACGCCGAAGCGCTCTGGTTCGGAGCCGTCGACCCGGCCGACGATGCGGTGGTCGTCACCTCGGCCGGCTCGTCCGGCGCGCTGCCAGGCACCGAGGCCGGGTCGCTCAAGGTCACGCCGTATGCGGAGTACCCGACCAAGGGCCGGGCGACCGGCGGGGTGCGCTGCCATCGCTTCCTGCGGGGCGAGGACGCGCTGATCCTGGCCTGGGCGGGACGGACCCCCGCCCGCGCCGCGACCGCCGCCGGGGTCGGCGTCGACCTCCCGGACGCCACCGGGAGACGCGACGGCAGCGGCACCCCCGCGCCGACGCCGATCGCCGCGATCGCCGCCGCACACCCTGGGTCGACCGAGCCCGCGCCGTCGAAGAACAACTCATGAGTCACGCCGTCCCGGCGCCCGGATCGTGCTCGGCACAGTGGGAATCGCATCACATGTCCGCGGCCGGTACGGCTCCGGACGCACGGTTCATCGTGGCGCTGGAGCAGCCCGGCCCGTGGGGTCACGACGCCATCGCCGAGTCCCACCTGCCTCTCGAGGTCGGCAGTGCCCTGGAGCGCGCGGCGCAGCAGGCGGGCGGGCGACTGCTGCTGATCCGCCGGGCCGAGGATCACGCCGATCAGCATGACCCGGACCGCCCCGTCATGGTGCTCGTCGCCGGTGGTCCGCCCGATGATCCCTGGCTCCTCGAAGGCGAGATCGACCGGGCCGCAGACCTGTTGCGGCTGCCGTGGCCGCTGCTGACCCAGCCGGATCCCGACGAGATCACTGCGTATGTGCCGGAACTCGAGGAGACGCGCACGCCTCACCTGCTCGTGTGCACCAACGGCAAACGCGACGTATGCTGCGCGGTCCGTGGGCGACCGGTCGCCCACGAATCCGCCCGCCGGATGCCCGATCAGGTCTGGGAGTGCTCACACACCGGCGGCCACCGCTTCTCCCCCACCGGCATTCTGCTGCCCTACTGCCAGGTCTATGCGCGTCTCACGCCGGACCTCGCCGTCGATGCGCTCGGTCAGGCGGGACGTGGACTGATGCCGGACGCGCTCAACACGTCGTGGCACAACCGGGGCCGCACGGTGTGGCCGAAGGCCGCCCAGGCGGCTGAGGTCGGGGTCCGTGAGCACACCGGCGAGGTTCGCCTGAGCGCCCTGACCGTCGTGGTCCACCAGGACGGCGATCACTGGCTCGCCCACGTCAGCGACGACGCCGGTCATACCTGGAAGGTGACGGCCCGCGAGGTGGACGGGCCGTCGCTCGCATCGTCCTGCCTGAAGACGGCCAGACCGTCGCGCAGCTGGACGACTCAGCTGCTCTGATCACTCAGCGGACTGCGAGTTCAGGATCCATGACGGCAGCCAGTCGCAGCGGCCCCACGGCCTCCTCATGACGGCTCTGCCGCTGCAGGGTGCGGCCCAGCATCAGGTGGGCATACGCGTCGCTGGGCGCGCGCTCGATGATCTCGCGCAGGGCCCTTTCCGCACGGTGCAACTGCGCGGAGTGATAGTAGGCGCGCGCGAGCAGCATCCGCGCGTCCAGCCGCTCGGGCGCGGCCTCGACGATCGGGATCAGATCGTCGACCGCCATGGTGTACTGCTTCAGTTCGACATACATCCGGGCACGCTCGTACTGCTGGGCAAGACCCTGGGTCATCACCGCGATGCTCCCTTTCTCACATTCGGATGAGAGCGCAACGCAGCGCGGGACGAGGGTATTCCGTGAGGCGTTATTCGGCCGCGGCCGCGCGGACGGCCTCGAGCGCGGCCGGGGTCACCGGGTCGACCGCGTCGTCGAACTCGTGGTGTGTGCGCACGTATCGGGCGATGTAGGAACACACCGGCACAATGCGTAGTCCTGCTTCCACCGTCTGCGAGAGCGCCTCGTCCGCCAAGCGCGCGGCGAGCCCCCGGTGGGCGAACGCGTCCTCGATCTGCGTGTGATAGAAGATGCGCTGACTGCCGGCGTCGACGTATGCGGCGAGCCCGGCCATGTCACCGTCGACATGGATCTCGAAGCGGCCCGCGCCGCTCGCCTGCGCGACCGTGACCTCGTCAGCGCCCACCGCGGGCCTCCTTGTCGGCCTTCGCCTTCGCCTTGGCGGCCTGTTTGAACTCGCGGACCTTCTGCAGCGACGCGGCGTCGACGACGTCGGCGACCGATCGGAAACTGCCCGGCTGCGCATACGGTCCGATGGCCTCGCGCCAGCCGGTCGGCCGCACGTTCAACTGTTTGCCGAGCAACGAGGCAAAGATCCGGGCCTTCTGATCGCCGAAGCCCGGCAGCGCCTTCAGCCGACGCAGCAGATCGGTGGTGTCGGCGGCCCCCGTCCAGATCCGCGTCGCGTCGCCGTCGTATTCATCGACGACGGCCGTCGCGAGCTGGTGCACCCGGCCGCCCATCGACCGGCCGTATCGGTGGATCGCCGGCGGCCTTGCGCACAGGTCGGCGAACTCATCCGGGTCGGTCTCGGCGATCCTCGCCGGATCGATGGTCCCGAACCGGTCGACGATCTTCGCCGGCCCGCGAAACGCGTGTTCCATCGGGTACTGCTGGTCGAGCAGCATGCCGACCAGCAGGGCGAAGGAGTCGCCGCTCAGCAACCGATCCGCGTCCGGATCCTGGGCTATGCGCAACGTCGTCATAACGCCAGCGTAGTGGCGAAAAGCCGGGCTCACGGATGGCGCCGGGGCCGGGTCGCTCCGCTTCGGCGGGATGGCGCGGGCCCGGGTCTGTACAGGCTGCCACCACCGCACCCGCGGCATGGTCGTCGGACCCGTGGGTCAGGCCGGACCGGTCACGGACGGGAGGGCGTTCGCGTACAACTGCACGTCACGCATCGCGAGTCCGACACCCTTGCGGCGTAGCCCGCTCACCAGCGGGGACACCTCGCGATCCCACCATGCGGATGCGAGATCCCGGCCGATTGGCAGGACGCTCCCGTGGCCGGCGGTGCGACGTGCCCACGCTTCGACGGACTCCGCCAGGCGGGACCACTCGGCAGGATGGTCCAG
>CAYPQR010000006.1:0-17955 GCA_964412865.1 uncultured Intrasporangiaceae bacterium | reverse complement strand
TCGCTCGTCCGCCGTTCGGTCACCCCGGCGTGGCCGAACGCCTCCACCGCCTCACCGAACGACATCAGGGCCCGGCGGACTCTGCGGCGCCGCACGGCCCACATCGCTGCCTTCACGGCGGTGTCCTGCGCAGCCGCGGGCCGAGATCGGCATGAGGACGGCACCTCATGACGCGGCCCTGTCCCGGTAGTGCGCGGCGAGTTCGGCCACGCCATCGCGGTAGGTGGGAATCCGCGGACTCCACTGCAGGTCGTGCTTCGCCCTCGCCGTGCTGACCTGCAGACCGCCGGTCATCATCGCCTTCGCATAGGGCATCGGCGACATCAGCCACAAGGGTACGGTCCGCGGCTGCGGCGCACCCAAGGCGTCGGCCATCGTGACGAGGAGCTGGGAGAAGCTGACCGGCTGGTCGTCGGCGATGTTGTACGCCGAGTCGGGTTCGCCTCGTTCCAGCGCGGCCACGGTCGCCGCGGCCGCGTCATCGATGTGCACCCATGGCAACACCCCACCCCGGCGGATCACAGGAAGACGCCGTCGACGCAAGCCGTCGACGAGTGCGTCCCCGGCGGGACCGGGCCCGTAGAACAGCCCGTATCGCAGCGCGATTCCCTGCACGTGCGGCGCCTCGAAGACCTGCCGCTCCGCGGAGCGCATCGCTGCCACGGTGGGCGCGAACCGTCCTCCACCGGCTGGGCCGAACGTGTCGGACTCGGTGAGGACATGACCGCCGAAGTCCCCGTAGCCGTAGCCGAACACCATCGACTGGGTCACGAACCGACGCGCCCCGACCCGTTCCGCGACGTCGATCAGGTTGGCGGTGCCGTCGATGCGCAGCCGGTTCGTGGCAGCCATGTCGGCGTGCTTGAGCGGTGGCTTCTTCAGCGAGGTGAGCTGCGAGATGACCGTATCGAAGCGCCGGCCGTCCAACGCAGTGAGCAGTTCGTCACGGTTCAGCACGTCGACGCGGACCGGCGTGGCACCCGCGGCCAGCAGCGTCCCGCTCCCCGCGGGAGCGCGGTGGATCGCGGTGACCTCATGGCCGGCAGCACGCAGCAGCCTGACCAGCGGCAACCCGATGGCGCCCGAGCCACCTGCCAACAGAATTCTCATCGTGTCTCCTCTTCCTTCCTCGGCGTGCGCGCCGGTGCCGCTCGGCCTCGGCGCGCAGTTCGTCGACGCGGGCCTGCGTGACCTTGAACTGCAGGTAGGGGTACATGTCGACCTCCTCGACCGTCGACTCGATTGCCTCCATGCTGCGCAGCCATCGGGTCGGAAGACGTCCGCCAGATGGCTGATGTTTTCGCCGTCGTCGTGCGGATCGAGGATCGGCAGGGCCTCCGGCCGGGCGTAGCATGGCGGCCATGCCCGGGAGTGGACCCGAGCCGACGTTGCGTGGCCGAGGCCGCGAATTGCGGACCCTGCGTGATGCGGTGGACCGCGCCGCGGCGGGACAGCCGGCGCTCGTCACGGTCGAGGGTGAGGCCGGCATCGGGAAGTCCCGGTTGCTGGCCGAGACTGCGCGTCTGGCCGAGGCCGGTGGGCTACAGGTCTTCTCGGGCAAGGCGGAGGAGATCGACCGGGACCGCCCGTTCGGCCTGATCGCGCGGGCGCTCGGATGCACTCGCGAAGCAGCGGACCCGCGCCGGGCGTCGATCGCGGCGTTGTTGGCCGGCGGCGATCGGCCCGCGACGGTGACCGTCAGCAGCGACGCGGGCCTGCGGTTCCGAGTGGTCGATGCCCTGTGCGACCTGCTCGAGCAGCTCGCCACCGACCGCCCGGTCCTGCTGGGTCTGGACGATCTGCACTGTGCGGACTCCTCCACGATGCTCACCCTTGCGGCCATGGCGCGGTCGAGCGTCGGCCTGCCGATTGCCCTGGTCGGCTGCTCACGTCCGCTGCCCCGGACGAGTCCCTGGCAGACCATGACGGCCGCCTTCGAAGCGGCCGGTGGCCGGCACCTCCGGCCCCGACTGCTCGAGGGAGCGGACGTGCGCGATCTGGTCGCCGAGACGGTCGAGGGGGAGCCCGGACCGCGGCTGCTCGCCCACGTGGCCGACGCCGCCGGCAACCCGTTCTTCGTGATCGAGCTGGTGCGGGCGCTGATGCAGGAGGGTGTCGTGCATACTGCCGCCGGCGAGGTCGACGTGGCCACGACATCCCTTCCCCCGACGCTGCGCCTGACGATCCTGCAGCGGTTGCACCCATTGAGCGAATCCGCGCTTCGGGCTCTGCGCACCGGGGCCCTGCTGGGCACGAGCTTCTCGCTCACCGAACTGGCGGCCGTCGAGGGCCGCGCCGCGCCCGAACTCGTGCTCGACCTGGAGGCGGCGATCACCGCCGGCGTCCTGATCGACGACGGTCCACGACTGCGCTTTCGCCATGACCTGATCCGCGACGCGGTCTATGCCGACATCCCCACCGCCTTGCGCACCGACTTGCACCGAGACGCCGCCCGCAGGCTCGCCGAGAGTCACGCCGCGGCGGGTATCGTCGCCGAACAGTTCAGCCAGGCGGCCGGCACCACCGTCGACGACGAGGCCGCCGAATGGCTGGCCCGCGCCGCACACGAGACGGTGGCCACCGCACCGGGCACCGCCGCCGGCCTGCTGGCACGGGCGGTCGGTTTCACCTCGCCGGCGAACCCGGAGCGAGACCGGCTGGCCCTGGAGCAGGCGGACACGCTGATGCTGGCGGGCCACGTGGCGGACGCGGCCGGCGTGTGCCGGGCCCTCCTCGCCGGCCCACACGATGGCGACATCGAGACGCACGCCCGCGCCCGTCTCGGTGCAGCGCTGCTCGTGGGCGGCTGGCCCGAGGAAGCGCTTCAGCAGCTGAACACGGTGCTGGAGACACCCGCGACGCCCGAGCGGACATCCGCTCTGGGAGAGGCGGCCACGGCCATGCTGTGGGTGGGCGATTTCGACGGCGCTGCGAGGGCCGCGGAGCAGGCTCACCCGGCGGCTCTGGCCGCCGGAGACCACCGCACAGCCACCGCCGCCCTCGCGACACTGTCCGTGGTCGCCTGCATGCGGGGGCAGGCCGCGCGGGCGATCGAGCTCAGCGACCGGGCCGTGTCCCTGGCCGACTCCAGCCCTCACCGGGCCGGTCACGGTTACCCGGTCCACGCCACCCGGGGTTGGATCCTGACGGAACTCGACCAGGGCGAACGGGCTCGGCGTGCGCTGAACACCGGACTACGCCTCTGCGAGGAGCTCGGTGTGCACTGGCCCATGGCGACCTACCAGGCGTATCTCGCCGTGGAACGCTTCGGCGCCGGGGAATGGGACGACGCCGTCACCGAGTTCGAGGCGGGCATCGGCGTCGCCGAGGAGAACGGGGTCGCCTACGCCCTCAAACCCAGCATCAGCGCACAGGCGCTGATCCGGCTGCACCGCAACGATCTGCCCGGCGCGCGGGACGCCGTCGACAGGGCGCTGGCGTTCGGCGACCGGGGATCCAGGCTCTTCGATTACCGCGCCGCCTGGGCGCAGGCGCTGCTGCTGGAAGCCGACGGTCAGCTCGACCGCGCCTTCACCACGCTGTCCGGCAGATGGCACCTGTGCCAGGACGCCGGCATGGCCGTGGACTACCCCGTCGTCGGGCCGGATCTGGTGCGTCTCGCCCGGGTCGTCGGCGACCGCGATCTCGCCGACAAGGTCACGGATGCCGTCGAGGACGTGGCCGCACGCAGCGACGTGCCGTCGGTGACGGGTGCCGCGCTGCGCTGCCGCGGACTGCTGACCGACGATCCCGCCGCCATGCGACGTGCCGTCGATGCCTATGCCCGCGGCCCGCGCCGCCTCGAGTGGGCCCTGACCTGCGAGGAGGCCGCCGCATCCGCTTTGCGACATGGTGACGTCGCATCCGGCCGATCGCTGCTGGAACGGGCCGGCGCGGGCTTCGCGATGCTCGGCGCCGGCCGCGGAACGGTCCGCGTCGATGCCGAATTACGCCGTCTCGGCGTGCGACGCGGCACCCGCGGCCGTCGGGCGCGGCCGCGGACGGGGTGGGAGGCCCTCACTCCGACGGAGCGGACCGTCGCCGGCCTCGTCGCCGAGGGGCTGACCAACCCCCAGATCGCCGACCGGCTCTATGTGTCCCGACGCACCGTGCAGACCCATGTGTCGCACATCTTCGCCAAACTGCGGATCGCGTCCCGCGCCCAGCTCGCCGTCCGGGTGGCACGCCGGCCCGTCGGTCGGGGAGCCGTGCCACCGCCGACGGAGCCCGGGCCGCCGTGACTCCTGCCCCGGCTCAGGATGCACCGGCGCGCAGGACGATGCCGCGCACGTACGCCGCCTGACCGGCGTGCTGCAGGTCGTCGCCGATCACGCTGGTGAGACGGACGCCGAGAGTGACCGGCGGGTCCCAGTGTTCGTCGATGACCCGATCGAGCGCCGCCTCGTCCAGCGTGCGCAGATAGCCGCGCGTCTGCTCCCATACCGCGTCGTAGTAGCCGGTCAACAGGGCCGGGTCGTCGACCCGCACCGCGGCGACCTGCTCGCTGCTCTGGCCGAACCCCGTCTCGTGGTCGTCGAAGGGCAGCCCGAACCGTTGGGACCAGCCGGCCGCCGTCCACACCTGCTCACGGGCCGCGGCATCGGCGATGTGGTCGTCCTGCACCCTCGTCAGGTGCCACACCAGCCACGCGATCGAGTTGGCCTGCGGATCGACGCGATAGGCCAACTGCTGCGCGGTCAGGTCGTCGACCGCCTCATGCACCAACTCCTGGATCCGCCCGTACCCGTCCTCCAGCAATTGCACGACATCCATGGCTTCACGCTACGCCCCGAGATCTCCGGCGCGTGGAGTTCAGGCGTCGATGCGGTCCTGGTCCATGCGATAGGCGGACTCGACGAGGAAATCCTTGCGCGGCGCCACGTTGGAACCCATCAGCAACTCGAAGATGTCTTCGGCACGCTCGGCGTCGCTGAGGGATACCCGACGCAGTGTCCGGCGGCTCGGCTCCATGGTCGTCTCGGCGAGTTGGTCGGCGTCCATCTCGCCCAGACCCTTGTATCGCTGCAGCGACTTGACGTGCCGACCCTTCTTGTCGAGGTCCTTCATGACCCGGCGCATCTCGGCCTCGGAGTAGGTGTAGATGATCTCCCCCTTCTTGCGGCCGGCGCCCGACACCTCGATGCGGTGCAGCGGAGGGACGGCCGCATACACTCGACCGGCGTCGACCAGCGGTCGCATGTAGCGGAAGAACAGGGTGAGCAGCAGCGTGCGGATGTGCGCTCCGTCGACGTCGGCGTCGGTCATCAGGATCACCTTGCCGTAGCGCGCCAGGTCGAGATCGAAGGACCGTCCGGACCCGGCCCCCACGACCTGGATGATCGCGGCGCACTCGGCGTTCTTGAGCATGTCGCCGATCGAGGCCTTCTGCACGTTGAGGATCTTGCCCCGGATCGGCAGCAGCGCCTGATACTGCGAATTGCGTGCCGCCATACCGGTGCCCAGGGCGCTGTCGCCCTCGACGATGAACAGTTCACTGCGCTCGGTGTCGGTCGACCGGCAGTCCTTCAGCTTGCCCGGCAAGGACGACGACTCCAGCGCGGTCTTGCGCCGCTGCGTCTCCTTGTGCAGTCGCGCGCTGATCCGCGTCTTCATCTCGGCGACGACCTTCTGCAGCAGCTGTGTCGCCTGAGTCTTGTCGTCACGCTTGGTCGACGTGAGCTGCGCGGTCAGCTCCCGCTCCACGACCTTCGAGACGATCTGGCGCACCGCCGAGGTGCCCAGGATCTCCTTGGTCTGGCCCTCGAACTGCGGCTCGGCGAGTCGCACCGTCACGACGGCCGTCAGCCCGGCGAGGACGTCGTCCTTGTCGACCTTGTCTCCGCCGATCTTCAGACGCCGGGCGTTGGCCTCCAACTGCTTCTTGAAGACCTTCATCAGGCCCTGGTCGAAGCCGGACGTGTGCGTGCCACCCTTGGGTGTCGCGATCACGTTGACGAACGACTGGATGGTCGTGTCGTATCCGGTGCCCCACCGCAGCGCGATGTCGACGTCGCAGGTGCGCTCGACCTCGGTCGGAGTCATGTGCCCCTTGCCGTCGAGCACGGGCACCGTCTCGGTGAAGGCGCCCTCCCCCTGCAGCCGCCAGATCCCGGTCAGCGCCGGGTCGGGCGCCAGGAAGTCGGCGAACTCGCTGATGCCGCCGTCGTGCTGGAAAACCTCCTCGACGGGGCCGTCCTCACCCGGCGTGCCGGCGAGCCCACGCTCGTCGCGGATCACCAGGGTGAGCCCCGGCACGAGGAAGGAGGTCTGTCGGGCCCTGGCCACCAGTTGCTCGTAGTCGAAGGTCGCCGTCTTGAGGAAGATCGCCGGGTCCGCCCAATACCTCACGCGTGAACCGGACACCCCCTTCTTGACCTTCCCCACCACCTGCAGCTCGCTACCGGAGGTGAAGGGATCGAACGAGGCCTCGGGATCCGGGTGATCACCGTCGACGAACACTCCCGGCTCCCCGCGCCGGAAACTCATCGCGTAGGTCTTGCCGCCGAGGTCGACCTGCACGTCCAGGCGGCTCGACAGCGCGTTGACGACCGACGCGCCGACGCCGTGCAGGCCACCGGAGGCGGTGTAGGAGCCGCCGCCGAACTTGCCGCCGGCATGCAGCTTGGTGAACACGACCTCGACGCCGGTGAGCCCCGTCCGCGGCTCGATGTCGACCGGGATGCCGCGGCCGTTGTCGCGCACCTCGACCGACCCGTCGGCCCCGAGCACCACGTCGATGCGGTCACAGACACCGGCCAGCGCCTCGTCCACGGCGTTGTCGATGATCTCCCACAGGCAGTGCATCAGGCCGCGGGAATCCGTGGAGCCGACATACATCCCCGGGCGCTTGCGCACGGCCTCCAGGCCCTCCAGGACCTGCAGATGCCGGGCGGTGTATGCGCCGTTCTGACGACTCCTGCTGCCGTTTGGCCTGGACGACGCCTTCGCTCGAGTCGATGCTGCTGTCGTGGGGATACCGGCCACGGATGGGTGCTCCTTGTCTCTGTGTGCTGAAGGCAGGTTATCCGCCCGGTCCGACATCATCGCCGAGGCGGGCCCGAGCGCGGGCGTTGTGTCGGCCGTGGGCGACCCCGGTTCTCGATGAGACGCGCGCCACACGCACCGGATATGCATGGCGGGAATCGGTTCGCGTGCTTGACTGTTGACAGCAGTGAAGGACCTGGATGAAGGTGGTGACCGCATCGAGATCGGGTGCAGGACATCACGTGTTTCCGGCGCCCTAAGATGGAACCCCCGGCATGGGGCCCGCCGTTGACACCGGTGAAAGGTGTCCCGACGAAAGGTTGGCTGATCGTGACTACTGCACTTGCTCCTACTTTGACTGCGGCCGACCGCTGCGACCGTTGCGGCGCCCAGGCGTTCATCCGCGCCCGCCTCTCCGGTGACCAGGAACTCCTCTTCTGCGCCCACCACGGCCGTGAGCACCTCGACAAGCTTCGAGCGATCGCCGAAGAGGTCATCGACGAGTCCGACCGGCTGCACGAGGAGCAGGCCGCCACGATCTGACCGGCGGGTCCGCGACAGACACCGGAACGACGGATCCCGTCCCCCTCGAGGGAGACGGGATCCGTCGTTGTGTTCGACCGCGTTCGACGAGACCGTGTTCGCCAGGAGGCACCGTCCCGCATCAGGCGGGCAGGGCGGGTTGTCTATCGGCCTTCGTGCCGGCGCCGCTCCCAGCGCTGCTCCAGCCGCTCCATGAAGGAGCCGGAGGACCGTCGGCGGGGTTGCTCGGCCCGCTTGCCGCCCTTCGCGCCGGACGACGGCCGCACCGACCCGTCCTGCTCCACGGTGCCGAGCTGGCGACGGGCCGGCATCAGAGAGTACGCGCAACCTGCCACCATGGCGACGAACCCGATGGCCGCGAGCCAGATCTGCTGGCTCATCGCACCGATGATGACCAGCGCCAGACCGGCGACGACACCGAACACTCCGACGATGATGCGGCGGCGCAGACGTGACCGTGCCGGGTCGGCGACCATGTGAGAGGCAAACTTGGGGTCCTCGGCATAGAGGGCCTGCTCCATCTGTTCGAGCAAGCGTTGCTCGTGCTCTGAGAGCGGCACTTCAACCTCCCACAGTTTTTTCGTGCGTCACCAGGCGGTGACGTGACGTTACATCACGTCGATCGCCGTAGCGACCTTCTCCTTCGAGGATAAGTCTCAGACGTTCGACGCGGTAGTTCCAGGGTCGGATCCGTGCAAATGCACATCCACCCGGACGGCCGCCGCCACGTCGTGAAAGCATGCCGTCACCGCCTTTTCAGAACTCTATCCTCGACAACGCCGGAAGCCGTCGTTTTGTGCCCGCGCATCAAGAGGCTCAGTGCGAGCCGGTCACCGGCGCGACGCAGGTGGTCACCGGCGTCTGCACCGGCAGGCCCAGGACCGCGAGCACCCGCTCCAGGAACATCTCGCACTGGCGCACCAGATCATCGGCGTCCCGAACGGTGACGGTGACGCGGCCCGACTCGAGGCCCTGCCTGATCCGCGCCGTCTGCCCGAAGAAGGTCGCCCACTCACCGAGCTCGGGCGCGAGCTCGGTGAGCTGGGACCAGACGTCGCGCGGACCACGACGGCCCGGTGGGCGCCGGGCCGCGAGCAGGGCCGCCGCGATGCGCAACGCCGCGAGGTGTGCCAGCTGATAGCGCTCCGTCGCGGACTGCGCGTGGCAGGCCTCCAGCAGACCGTCGCGTCCGCGATCGATCAGCCCGAGGACGGCCGACGAGGTGGCGGCCGGTGCGGCGTGAGGGTGAATGGTCGTCGTCATCGTGGTGCTCCTTCATCTGGTCGCCGAACGTGAGTTCGATGACGAAGACTCTAGGAGCGACCACCGACAGCCCCTCCGTCCCGGCTGCGGCGGACTCACCCACGGCTCGCGGAACGCACCCCCAGATTGTCGAAGACCTCCAGGCTGGCGGTCGAGCGGTTCATCGTGATGAAGTGCAGCCCCGGCGCCCCCTCGCGCAACAGTCTCTGCGCATGCTCGGTGCAGATCTGCACCCCGACCCGGCGCACGGCCACCGGATCGTCCCTCACCTCGTCGATCCGGCGCATCACGTCCGCGGCCAGCGGCTGGCCGTTCAGCGCGGTCATACGCTCCAATTGCCCGTGCTTGGTGACCGGCATCAGGCCGGGAATCAGCGGCAGGGCGGCGCCACGCGCAGCCACCAGGTCACGCAGCCGCAGGTAGGCGTCGACGTCCGTCACCATCTGAGTGATCGCGAACTGTGCCCCGGCCTCGGCCTTGCGCACCAGGGTGTCGGCATCCTCTCGCAGGTCCCTCGACTCCGGATGGGTGTCCGGGAAGGCGGCGACACCGACCGTGAAGCTGCCGAGCGAACGCACCAGGCGCACCAGGTCGTCGGCATGGTCGAGGCCCTCCGGATGCGGGGTCCAGGCCTGGCCCAGACCTCCGGCAGGGTCGCCCCGAAGGGCCAGCACATTGCGGATGCCGGCGTCGGCGTAGGCGCCGATGACCTGCCGCAATTCGCTCACCGACGAGCCGACACAGGTCAGATGGGCCATCGTCTCGAGCGTCGTCTCGCGCTCGATGCGGCCGGTGATACGCACCGTGCGGTCCCGGGTCGTGCCACCGGCGCCGTAGGTGACCGAGACGAAGGTGGGGTGCAATGCCTCGACCCGCCGGATGGACTCCCACAGCACCGCCTCGGCACGATCCGTCTTCGGCGGGAAGAACTCGAAACTGAACGTCGTGCGGCCATCCCGCAGCACGTCGGCGATGCTTCGCCGGTCCGTCACCAGTTCCTTGGGTCCGCGAATGGTCATGTGCGAGCCCCCGCGGACTGCCGGCACGAGCCTGTGAGCGGGCAACCTTCGACCATGGCGATCATGCCGCCGATCCTACGGTGACCCTCGCCAACTAGGCTTTGGCCAACCACGTACTGGAAGGAAGCACCGGTGTCGGACCCCCTCGATGTCGCGGATCTGCGCACGCGTGTGCAGCGCAGCCTCGACATGGAGCGCAGCACTGCGCAGGCCGTCCTCGCACCCCTCGGGCCCGACATGGATCATCTGGTCTCGTGCGTGTTCGACCTGTTGCAGGGCGGCAAGCGCCTGCGCGCGGCCTTCTTCTATTGGGGCTACCGTGCCGCCTCCGGGCGAGACAGCGACGCGCTGGTCCGCGCCGCGAGCTCCATGGAGGTCTTCCAGGCCGCCGCGCTGCTGCACGACGACGTGATGGACCGAAGCTCGACCCGTCGCGGTATGCCGACCGCACACCGGAGGCTGGCCCGACTGCACCAGGAGCGCGGGTGGGCCGGCGACAGCGAGCGGTTCGGCGAGGCGGGCGCGATCCTCGCCGGCGACCTGTGCCTCAACTGGACCGACGAGATCTACAGCACCAGCGGGCTGCCGCAGCACGAACTGTCACGAGGGCGTCCGATGTTCGACACGATGCGCACCCAGCTCATGGGCGGCCAGTTCCTCGATGTGCTCGAGGCCGCCTCCACCTGGGACGGTGTGCCCATGGAGCAGCGCGTGGAGCGTGCCCTGCGCGTCATCGCGTTCAAGAGCGCGAAATACACGGTCGAGCAGCCGCTGCTGATCGGCGCGACCTGCGCCGGCGCCGACGAGGTCACGCTGGCCCGGTTGTCCGACTACGGTCTCGCGCTCGGCGAGGCCTTCCAACTGCGCGACGACCTGCTCGGAGTGTTCGGCGACCCCGCCGTCACCGGCAAGCCGGCGGGTGACGACCTCCGCGAGGGCAAACGCACCGTCCTCGTCGCCTACGCCCTCGACCGTGCCACGCCCGATGACCTACGCGTCTTCTCCGGCGCGTTCGGCCGAGACGATCTGACCTCCGAGCAGGTGCAGGCCCTGCGCGACATCTGCGAACGCACCGGAGCAGTCGAGCGCACGGAGGCGCTCATCACGCAGCGCGTCGAGTCGGCGCAACGTCATCTCGAGCAGGCCGCGATCGATCCGGACGGGCATGCCATGCTGCGCGAGCTCATCGAGATCTCCACGGCCCGCGCGGCGTGACCGCTCCCCCGGCGACGGCACGTTCGGCGATCGTGGTCGGAGCCGGGCTGGCCGGGCTGTCCGCCGCGCTCCACCTGGCCGGCCGAGGCGTCGACGTCACGGTCGTCGAGCAGCACGACACGGTCGGCGGGCGGGCACCGCTGGTCACGGTCCCCGGTGAACGGGGCCGATACCGGCTCGACACCGGCCCGACGGTGCTCACCGAGGTGCCGATCCTGGCGCAGTGCTTCGCGGCCGTCGGAGAGGACTACCGCGACCGTCTGCACCTCCATCGCCTCGACCCGGCCTATGACGCGCACTTCGCCGACGGCGGCCGGCTGTCCCTGATCGCCGATCCCGCGCGCATGCACGACGAGATCGGCGCGTTCGCGGGGCCGCGGCAGGCTCAGGCATACGACCGCTTCGTCCGGCACCTGCAGCGCCTCTACGACCTCGAGATGCCGGCGTTCATCGACCGCAACATCGACGGACCGCTCGACCTCGCGCGTCCCGCGCTCGCGGGCCTCGCGCTGCGGCGCGGATTCGGCCGCCTGGACCACCTGGTGGCGTCGTACTTCGACGACCCGCGTCTGCAGCGGGTCTTCAGCTTCCAGGCGTTGTATGCGGGCGTGGCCCCGGCACGCGCGCTCGGCCTGTTCGCCGTCATCAGCGCCATGGACCTGCTGCACGGGGTCTTCTACCCCTCAGGGGGTATGCACGCCGTGCCCGCCGCCATGGCCGCCGCCGCCCGGTCGCACGGCGTGCGATTCGCCATGTCCGAGCGGGTCGAACGGGTGGCCCCGGACCGGCGCGGTCACCGCGTGCACACCGACTCACGCACCTTGCGGGCCGATGCCGTCGTCATCACCGCCGAACCCGCCCACGCGCTGGCGCTGCTGCGCCGCACCGTGCCGAGGACGCGTCCCTCGCCCAGCTGCGTCCTGCTCGCCGCCGCAGTGCGCGGCCGGCTGCCCGGCCGCGCCCATCACACCGTGCACTTCGGACGGGCCTGGCACGAGGTGTTCGACGACCTCGACCATGGGCGGCTGATGCGCGACCCGTCGTTCCTGGTCGGCGTGCCGACCCGGACCGATCCGAGTCTGGCACCGGACGGCGACGACGTGCTCTATGCGCTCTTCCCCGCGCCGCCGTTGCACACGGGCCGGGGTCGCGACCTCGACTGGGAACGCCTCGGGCCGATCTATCACCGGCAGATGCTGGACCACCTGGAGCGCACCGGCTGGGGCTCCCCCGCCATCGAGGCGCACACCCTCATCACACCGGCCGACTGGGAGCGCCGGGGCATGCCGCACGGCACGCCCTTCTCGGCGGCCCATACGTTCGGTCAGTCCGGCCCGTTCCGGCAGTCCAACGACATCGCCCCGGGGGTGGCACTCGCGGGGTCGGGCACGACGCCCGGAGTGGGTGTGCCGATGGTGCTGATCAGCGGCAGACTCGCCGCCGAACGGGTGCTGCGCACCGGCGGCCCGCGATGAGGCGGGCATCCGACGAGGTCGCGTCGGCATACCGCCACTGCCGCGGCATCCAGGCACGACACGGGCGATCCTTCTATCGGGCGACGTGCCTGCTCCCGCGGTCCCGGCGCCCCGACGTCTGGGCCCTCTATGCGTTCACCCGCGTGACGGACGACCTGGTCGACGACCCGGACGCCGACCGGGCGACCAGGGCGGCACGGCTCGAAACGTGGACCCGGCACGCGGTGGAATGCCTGCGCCGCGACACCGCGCCGGACACCGCGCTGGAGCCGGTCCTCGCCGCGACCTGGCATACGATGCGGCGCCTCGACCTGCCGCTCGGCCTGCTGGAGGAGTTCTTCGCGTCCATGCGGCTCGACCTCGACGTCCAGACCTATCCGACCTGGGGAGACCTGCAGCACTACATGCGCGGAAGCGCCGCCGTGATCGGCGAGCTCATGGCCCCCGTCCTCGGCGCGGGGCCCGAGGCGCTGCCTCACGCGGCCGCACTCGGCGAGGCGTTCCAGCTCACCAACTTCGTGCGCGACGTCCGCGAGGATCTGGCCCTCGGACGGGTCTACCTGCCGCAGGACGACCTCGCGGCGCACGGTGTGAGCGTGTCGGATCTGCGGGACTGCGCCGACGACGGGACGGTCACCCCCGCTGTGCGCGGCGTCCTCGAGCGCCAGATCGAGCGCGCCCGAGACCTGTATGCCGCGGCGGAGCCGGGCGTCGCGATGCTCGACCCCTCCGCACGGCCGTGCATCCGTGTTGCGATACGGCTCTACTCGCAGATCCTCGTCGAGATCGAGCGCGCCGGCATGAACGTCTTCGGCGGCCGGGTCGTGGTGCCGCCGCGACGACGGGCGATATGCGTGGCCCGCGCACTCATTCCCTCGACGCCGGCCGCAGCCGCACCCACACGATGACGGTCAGCAGCACGAGCGCGAAACCGAAACCGAGATCCTCCACGGGCGCGTAGGCGATCCGCCAGTCGCCGAGGAACTCGGCCGTGCCCCCGCCCAGGATGACATCGGGCCGGTATCGCACGATCCCCCGTCCGGTCAGCCAGCCGTTGGTGAGCAACTGGAACACCAGGATGATCAGATAGCTGAGCCACCACTGCAGGGTCAGGACGACCCGGGTGCGCAGCGCCCACAGGTCGACCAGGAGCACGGCCACGACGGCGACGAGCGCCGCCAGGGTGTAGATCATCGGCGCGTCGCCGGTCGCCCGCGCCGCCGCAGCAGGGCGCCCACGGCCTCGAACGTGACCACCGCGGCGAACGGCACGACCACGAAGAAGCCGATCTCCTCCAGGGGGACGCCGGCGACCCGCACCGGCAGCGTCTGGCGCGCATCGAACGACCAGTGCCCGGCATGGGTCGCGAGCAGATCCCAGACGAAGAACGGCACTGCCGCCACCACGATCGCGACCAGCAGCCTCCGGATGCGGCGCACCGCCCGCAGCCGCAACAACGGGATCAGCGGAACGGTCGCCGCCAGACAGAAGACCAGCATGGCGGCATACGACAGGTGCGCCATCAGCGACTAGAAGGCCAGCTCCTGGGCCCGCTTGCGCACCTCGGCCTTCCGACCCGCCAGCAACATGTCGATCGGCGCTCCGTCGATCGGCAGCGTCTCGTCACGGGTGAACAACCAGGTGAGTGCCTCGTCGTCGCTCAGGTGCGCGTCGCGCAGGACGGTGACCGTCCCGCTGATCGAAGGCAGCAGCGCCCCGTCCTGGACGAAGACGGCGGGGATGGCGAGCGCATTGTGCTCGCCGACGCGATGCGACAGCACCTCGCCGTCGGACACCATCTTGCGCGCCTGCCGGTGTGCGATGCCCAGGGCGTCTGCGAATTCGGGGACGGACAGCCACCGGCCGACCAGTTCTTCGAGCTCATCCACGCCCTCAAGCCTGCCATGCGCGGCGACACGCTGTGACGACGACCTCGACGGTTCCGAGGCCGGGTTCCGCTACGTTTCCGAAGAAGGCACACACCAGGGCGGCGCCTTCGCGTCGCAGAAGGAGCAGCGACATGTCCCCGATGGCAAGCGCCCCGCCCCCGGCGACCGTGCAGGCCGCGGTGGAGCAGCACGCGGCCGAGGGTGCAAGGCCCGGTCACACGGGACACGCGTGGAAGCTCTACACCGTCCAGCCGGGCGACACGCTGACCGCGCTCGCGGCCAGGTTCGACATCAGCGTCGCACGGCTCATGGCGCGCAACCACCTGACCTCCTCGCATCGCATCTGCGTCGGTCAACACATGGCCGTGCCCGACCGCAAACCTGCCAAGTCCAAGGCCCACCACACCAACGAGCCCGCACCGCACCGCACCGCGGCCAAGAAACCGGCGCGACACCTCGTGCGCTACACCGTGCGCCCCGGGGACACTCTCAGCGCGATCGCGGCCGAGCACCACACCACCGTCGCGGCACTGGCCAAGGCCAACCACCTCGCGTCGGCCGGCCTGATCAAGGCCGGCACGTCGATGAAGGTGCCGACCCGCGGCGCGGGCGACCACGCGACGTCGGGTCACCACGCGGGCCGCGGCGACCGGCACGGGGGCCACGGCCGCGCACACCATCTGACCAAGGCCGAGCGCACCTTCGCCGGCTGGACCTATCCGGAGCGGGTCGTGCGGTCAGCCGCCTCGACGCGCCACTACCTGGCGGGTCGCCCGGCGCCGTCGCGCGCCGAGGTCCACTCGCTGATCGTCAGCGCCGCACACCGCTACGGCATCGACCCGAAACTCGCCCTCGGCATCGCCTGGCAGGAGTCCGGCTGGAACCAGCGCGCCGTGTCGATCGCCAACGCCATCGGAGTCATGCAGGTGATGCCGGGCACCGGCCACTGGGCATCCGATCTCGTCGACCACAAGCTGAACCTGCTCGACGCGCACGACAACATCACCGCCGGTGTGGTCATCCTTCGATATCTGACCGGCCACGCCGACAACCTCAACCAGGCCATCGGCGGCTACTACCAGGGTCTGCGCGGCGTGCAGAAGCACGGGATGCTGCCCAGCACCAAGGTCTATGTGAAGGCGGTGCGCGCCCATATGACCCGCTTCTAGCCTGGCGGGCCTGCCAGCACTCGCGCCATCCGATTCGTAGACTTTGGACGTGTCAACCACCTCTGCCTCGCTCGTCGGCCGCACGGTCGATGGTCGATACACCGTGCAAGGCCACCTTGCGGACGGCGGGATGGGGTCGGTCTACATCGCCATGGACCGTCGCCTCGATCGTGAGGTGGCCCTGAAGATCATGCGGCCCGACCTCGCGCGGGACGAGGCCTTCGTCGCGCGGTTCCGGCGCGAGGCGAAGTCGGCTGCCCGCCTGGCCGACCCGCATGTCGTCGCGGTGACCGACCAGGGGCAGGACGACAAGTACGCGTTCCTCGCGATGGAACTGGTGCGCGGCGGCACGCTGCGCACCGTGATCCGGCAGGAGGCCCCGCTGCCTCCCGGTCAGGCCCTGGACATCGCCGAGTCGATCCTGCAGGCGCTCGCCGCCGCCCATCGGGCAGGCATCGTCCACCGCGACGTGAAACCGGAGAACGTGCTCATCGGCGAGGACGGCACGGTCAAGGTGGCCGACTTCGGACTGGCCCGGGCGGTGACCACCGAGACCATGACCGGCGACAGCGACGTGCTCCTCGGCACCGCGGCATACCTCTCCCCCGAGCAGGTCGAGCGGGGCACCGCCGACGAACGATCCGACGTGTATTCCGCGGCACTGCTCCTCTTCGAGATGCTGACCGGCGCCAAGGCGTTCCCGGGCGACTCGCCGATCCACGTCGCCTACCAGCACGTCCACGGCGACATGCCGCTCGCCTCGGATCTGGTCCCCACCGTGCCCTCCGACCTCGACGCACTCATCGCGCTCGGGGCACGCAAGGACCCCGACGAGCGGCCGCGCAACGCCGCGGTCTATCTGCAGGCGCTGCGCGAGACGCGACGCCGGCTCAGCGAGGACGACCTCGACGTCGTGCCCGAGTCGGCCGCCCTCGTCCACGACCGACCGCAGGAGTATGGCGAGCACGCCCCGGCGTCGTCCGCCGATGACGACGGCGGTGGCGACGACGGCCACACCCGCGCGATCTCCACCGACGGAACCGACCCGCTGGAGATCGCGGGGGCGGCGGCCTCAGCGCGTCCGCGACGCCGGCGCCGGGGGCTGATGATCGGTCTCGCCGTCGTCGTGCTGCTGGCGCTCGGCGGGGGCTGGCTGTTCACGGCCGGACCGCTCGGCCGCACGACCGTCCCGTCGGTGAAGGGTCACGCCCAGGGCGCAGCCGTCGACACACTGCGCGCGGCAGACCTCAACGTGAAGCTGCAGCAGGACTTCAGTGAGGACGTGCGCAAGGGTGCGGTGATCTCGGTCGCCCCCGCCGCCGGCACCGCCGTGCGCCGCCACGGGTCGGTCGTGCTGCACGTCTCCAAGGGCCCGGAGCGCTACGACGTGCCGCGGCTGGCCGGCACGACCCGGCGCCACGCCGTGACGGCATTGAAGAGGGCGCACCTCGCGCCCGGGACGATCACGCGGCGCTACAGCGCGACGGTTGCCGACGGCCGCGTCATCTCGACGTCGCCGAAGGCCGGCACGGCGTCGAGGAAGGGCACCCACGTCGACCTGGTCGTGAGCAAGGGCAGACAGCCGGTCGATGTCCCAGACGTGGCAGGCCATACGCGACAGGACGCCAAGGCGACCCTGACCGGACTCGGCCTCACGGTGAAATTCGGCCCGGAGCAGCACGATCGCAATGTCGCCAAGGGTGACGTCATCAGCCAGTCGCCCGGCCCGGGCACCGCCCACAAGGGCGACACCGTCACCCTGGTCGTCTCGAAGGGGCCGCGGATGGTCGCAGTCCCCGACGTCATCGGCATGACGACGGAACAGGCGACCAGCACCCTGGAGGACGCCGGGCTGAAGGTGAAGGTCAACCGCTACTTCGGCGGCATCTTCAACAAGGTCAGGGCGCAGAGCATCGCCAAGGACAAGCAGGTCGCGGTCGGCACGACCGTCACGATCTCGGTCGTGTAGCCCTCGCGCTCAGCATCTCGGCGACCAGGAAGGCCAGCTCCAGACTCTGCTGGTGATTCAGGCGCGGGTCGCACACGCTCTCGTAGTGCTTCTCCAGGTCGGCGTCGATGATCTTCTCGGCACCGCCCAGGCACTCGGTCACATCGTTGCCGGTCAACTCCACGTGGATGCCGCCGGGGACGGTGCCGAGCGCGTCGTGCACCTCGAAGAATCCGCGCACCTCGTCGATGATCTGGTCGAACTCGCGGGTCTTGTAGCCGGATGCCGACTCGAAGGTGTTGCCGTGCATCGGATCGCACACCCACACCACCTTGGCACCCACGCGCTCGACCTGCTGGATCAGATGCGGCAGCACCTCACGCACCTGTCCCGCGCCCATCCGCGAGATGAAGGTCAGCCGTCCCGGCCGGCGCTCGGGGTCGAGCCGGT